>NZ_PSVB01000009.1:0-124764 GCF_002932165.1 Rathayibacter sp. AY1F8 | reverse complement strand
CACCCCCGCGGGTCGTCAGCCCTTGGTGGCGCCGGCGAGGAGGCCGCGGACGAAGAACCTCTGGAGGGAGAAGAACACGATGAGCGGCACGATGATCGAGATGAACGCGCCGGCCGTGAGCAGCTCCCACGATTGGCCGTAGGAGCCGGTGAGGTCCTGCAGCGCCTTCGTGATCGGCAGCCCCTGTCCGGAGGTGAAGACCGTCGCGACCAGCAGGTCGTTCCAGACCCAGAGGAACTGGAAGATGCCGAAGGAGGCGATGGCGGGGACCGAGAGCGGGAGCACGATGCGGAAGAAGATCTGGCCGTGTCCGGCGCCGTCCACTCGTGCCGCTTCGATGACCTCGCCGGGGATCTCGGAGATGAAGTTGTGGAGCATGAAGATCGCGAGCGGGAGCGCGAAGATCGTGTGCGCGATCCACACCTTCGCGTAGGAGCCGTCCAACCCGTTCACCCCGAGGCCGGGGAGGATGTAGAGCCCTCCGATGCGCAGGCCGTCCGAGAACAGCTGCAGCAGCGGCACGAGCGCCATCTGGATGGGGACGATCTGGAGCGAGAACACGAGGACGAAGAGCGTGTTGCGGCCCTTGAAGTCGATCCAGGCGAACGCGTAGGCGGCGAGGCTGGCGATCGTGATCGGGATCAGCGCCGCCGGCAGCGTGATGACCAGCGAGTTCACGAACGCCTTGCCCAGGGTCAGGCTGTCGCCCGAGTTGAGCGCGTTCGCGTAGTTGTCGAGGGTGAAGCCGGGGTTGGCGAAGATCGTCCACCAGCCGGTCGTCTTGATGTCGTTCGCGGGGCGGAACGACGAGATGAACAGGCCGAGGGTGGGGACGGTCCAGATGACGGCGATGATCAGCGCGGCGAGAGTGGCGCCGCGCGATGTCGTCGCCTTCTTGACCTTGCCGCTGGCCGCCTCGATCCTGGACTCGCCGCGGGCGAGCGCGCGCTCGGTGCTGCGGTCGACCGGAACCTGGATCGGAGTGGGCGTGACGCTCATCGGATCTCCCTCTGCTTGGCGAGCTGGCGGGCGTTGTAGACGACGATCGGGAGCACGAGCAGGAACAGGATGACCGCGAGGGCCGCGCTGTAGCCGCTGCGGGCGCCGAGCTGGAACTGGCGGACCATCTCGAACGCGAGGACCGTGGTGTCGGAGCGGCCACCGGTCATCGCCGAGACGATGTCGAAGACCTTCAGCGACGCGATCGAGATCGTCGTGAGGACGACCACGATCGAGGAGCGGATGCCGGGGACGGTGACGTTCCAGAAGGACTGCCACGCGCTGGTTCCGTCGAGCGAGGCCGCTTCGAGCTGCTCGGAGGGGACGCCCTTGATGGCGGCGGAGAGCACCGTCATGGCGAATCCGGCCTGGGTCCAGATGAGGACGACGACGAGGAACAGCGTGTTCCACGGCTCGAGTCCCAGCCAGTCGACCGGCGGGGCGCCGAAGGCGGTGAGGATGCCGTTGAGGAGGCCGATCTGCTCGCCCTGGCGCACGTCGTAGAAGAACTTGAAGATGATCGACGCGCCGACGAACGAGATCGCCATCGGCATGAAGACCAGCAGCTTGAAGAACTTCTCGCCGCGGCTCTTGTCGATGAAGACCGCGTAGGCGAGACCGATCGCGGTCGCCGTGATCGGGGCCAGGAGCACCCAGACCACCGTGTTGAGGAAGGCGGTGATGCCGTCGGGGCTGGTGAAGACCCAGACGAAGTTGTCGATGCCGGCGAATCCGGAGCCGTCGTTCTTCATGAACGCGTTGATGGCCGTCGTGATCGTCGGGTAGATCAGGCCGATGAGGATGAAGAAGGCGGCCGGTGCCATGAACGCGATGAGCTGGAGTCCGTAGCCCGCGCCTTTGCGGGACCGGAAGTCGAGCAGGAACAGCGCGCCGCCGATGACGGCGGCCACCACCGCGACCCAGAGGACGGAGTTGTAGAGGCCGAAGACCAGCAGGAGGACGACCGGCAGGACGACCGTCACCGCGAGCCGGAGGACCGTGTAGCCGGTGCCGCGGCGGGGCGCGATCTCGACGAAGAAGAGGATGAGCGCCACCACGGCCGCGAAGGCCAGGAGGATGAGCGGGATCTGCGCGAGCGGCGGGATTCCCGCCAGCCATTGGAAGAACCCCGAGATGGTGATGGGGGACATGGACGCCCTTTCGAGTGCGACTCTGGACTCAGGAGGGGCCCGGCCCCGGGATCCGTGGATCCGGGGGCCGGGCCGTCACAGCTGAGCCGCCACTCGGGAGCGGCGGCTCTGCTCCGCTGCTAGGAGGTGTAGCCGGCCTGGATCTCCTCGAGCGCCTGGTCGGTGCTCGTGCCGTCGATCCAGTCGACCATGCCCTTGAAGAAGCTGTCCGAGCCCACTGCCTTCGGCATGAGGTCGGACGCGTCGAAGCGGAACGTGGTGTCCGGGTTCTGGAGGATCGCGATGGAGTCCTTCAGGACGTCGCTGCCCGCGTTGGCCGGGTCGAGACCGGTGTTCGCGGAGATGACGCCGCCGAGGGAGACGCGGCTGTTGGCCCAGTCGGCGCTGGCCAGGTACTCCTGGACCTTCGCGGTGTCCTCGTCG
The DNA here is from genome assembly GCF_002932165.1 of Rathayibacter sp. AY1F8. Lineage (NCBI taxonomy): Bacteria > Bacillati > Actinomycetota > Actinomycetes > Micrococcales > Microbacteriaceae > Rathayibacter > Rathayibacter sp. AY1F8. The sequence continues at coordinate 122,191 of NZ_PSVB01000009.1, read as the reverse complement.
TTCGAGAACGCGGCGACCATCTCGCCACCACCGGTGACGGCCTGGGCGTCGTCGGCCTTGACCGGCGGGGTGAGGAAGGCCCACACGTCGCCGTCCTCGGCCACGTTGGCGCCGGCCGAGGTCAGGAAGCCCTCGAAGAACGAGGCCTGGTGGGTCAGCGCGCAGGTGCCGTTCGCCATGTTCTGGGCGACGTCGCCGAAGGCGGTGGAGTTGATCGACTTCACATCGCCGTAGCCGGCGTTGACGAGGGTCGGGTCGAGGAGGATCGATCCGACGGAGTCGAACGCGGACTTGATGGCCGGGTCGGTGAAGGGGGTGTCGCCCGCGACCCAGGAGTCGTAGACGTCGGGGCCGGCCTCGCGGAGGACGGCGTCCTCGATCCAGTCGGTTCCGGGCCAGCCGGAGGCCTCACCGGAGTTGAAGCCCGCGCACCAGGACGGTCCGCCGGTCTTCTCGGCGATCGTCTTGCCGAGCGCCTCCATCTCGTCCCACGTCGTGGGAACGGAGACGCCCCACTCCGTGAACTTGGCTGGGGAGTACCAGATGTAGCCCTTGACGGACGCCATCAGCGGCGCGCCGTACTGGGTGCCGTCGACCTGGCCGTACTTCTGCCAGTCCTCGGACCAGTTCTGCTTGACGTTGGCGAGGGCGCCCTCGGGGAGCTCCTGCACCTTGCCGGAGGCGACGGTGTCGGCGAGCAGACCCGGCTGCGGGAAGATCGCGAGGTCGGGGGTGTCGCCACCCTGGACCTTGATGCCGATCTGCTTCTCGAACTCCTTGTCGCCCGTGTACTTGATCTCGATGCCGCTCTCCTTCTCCCAGTCCGCCCAGGACTGCTCGAGAAGGGTGGCCTCGTCGCCGTTGATGGTGCCGTAGACGTTGACGACGCCGTCGGCGGTGCCGACCGTGCCGGCCGAGCTGCCGCCGCCGGCGTTCGGGTCGTTGGGGTCACTGCTGCTGGAGCAGCCCGCGAGTGCGATGCCGGCCGCTGCCAGAACGGCGACCGGGACGGTGATACGGCGGTGCAGGGATGACCGCATTCTTCCTCCTCATTGAGTGGTGGAACCAGCCGAGCAGGCCGCTCCTCGCCGATCGGGATCGGGAGGCTGTGGCGGCTCGAAGCGTGTGCCGCGACGACTCGGATGCTGGTGATGGCGATGCCAGGAGGAACTCCGAGCGGATCACCGGATTCGTGTGGGTGGGCTCCCACGGAGGGAAACCTTTCCACAAGAACGATGAAAGCACAACGCCGGTGATAGAGCGCTCTCTGAGATAACGATTCGGCGTCAGAACAGCGATCGCGGCGGCCGGGCCGGGCGGAGGTCGATCTCGGCGCGACGCCCGGCCGCCGGGCGGGGTATAACTTCCTGGAACCGTTTCCAGCATCGAGGCCGGACGGTCGGGAGGAACGCCGTGCCAGGCATCGAAGAGGTGGCCGAGCTCGCAGGAGTGTCGAAGGCGACGGTCTCGCGCGCGCTCAGCGGCCGGGGCTACGTCTCCGCGGGGACGAAGCAGCGCGTCGAGCGCGCCGCGACGAGCCTGGGCTACGTCGTCTCCGCCAACGCCTCCAGCCTCGTCACCGGCCGCAGCAACAACATCGCCGTGATCATCCCGATCATCAACCAGTGGTTCTTCGCCGGGATCATCGAGGGCATCGAGCGCGCCCTGCTCGCCGCCGGCTACGACCTGCTCCTCTACAACATCGACAAGCACCTCGACGCCCGCCGGAGCGTGTTCGAGTACTACCTCGTCCGCAAGCGCGTCGACGCGATCGTCGCCGTCACCCTCGAGATATCGCCGCACGAGACGGAGGCGCTCCTCGCCCTGGGCAAGCCCATCGTCGGCATCGGCGGCGAGCTCCCCGGCATCCCCACCTTCAGCATCGACGACGTCGCCGCCTCCCGCCTCGCCACGGAGCACCTGCTCTCCCTCGGCCATGAGCGGGTCGTCCACATCGGCGGGCTCGCGGAGGAGGAGATGGACTTCCACGTCCACACGCAGCGCCGCGACGGCTTCCGCCAGGCGCTCGCCGCCGCCGGCCTCGAGCCGGGCGCGCAGGACATCGTGCCCACCACCTTCGACATCCCCGGCGGGCACAGCGCCGGACGGCAGGTCCTCGGCGACCCGCGGACCCGGCCGACGGCGATCTTCGCCGCCTCCGACGAGATCGCGATCGGGATCATCCTCGCGGCGCGCGAGCTCGGCCTCTCGGTGCCCGAGGACGTCTCCGTCATCGGGATCGACGACCACCCCCTCGCCGAGCTCTTCGGTCTCAGCTCGATCCGCCAGGACCCGCGTCAGCAGGGCGAGCTCGCGGTCGCGCTGGTGCTGGACGCGCTGGCCGCCCTCGGTCGCGGCGAGCCCCCTCCCCCGGCCCGCCACACGCTGATCCCCGCCTCGCTGGTGATCCGCACCAGCACCTCGGCGCCGCGGGGAGCGAGAATCGGAGCATGAGCGACTCCGACACCCCCACCGTCCGCGACGTCCCCGAGCGGTCCCGCTTCGTGATCGAGGTCGGCGGCACCCCGGCCGGCTTCGCCGCGTACACCCGCCAGGGCGACGAGGTGACGCTCACCCACACCGTCGTCGACGACGCGTGGGAGGGCCACGGCCTCGGGAGCATCCTCGCGCTGGCCGCGGTCACCGCGATCACGGAGGCGGGCGGCACGGTCGTCCCGCGCTGCCCCTTCGTCGCGGCCTGGCTGCGCAAGCACCCGGACGTCGACGCCCGGGTCCGCTGGCCCGAGGACTGACTCACTCCGGGGGCGTCCTGCTCCCGATCTCCTGGAGCGCCCAGGTGTTGCCGTCCGGATCGGCGAAGTACGCGTACTGCACGCCGCCCAGGTCCTGGACCTCGCTGATCTCGAGCGAGCGGCCGACGAGCTCCGCGCGAGCGGCGGCGATGTCGTCGACGACGAGGTGGAGGGAGCGGACGACGCCCTCCTCCGGACCGGGGCCCATCCCGCTGCCGACCACGATCGAGCAGGCCGAGCCGGGCGGGGTGAGCTGGACCACGCGCATCGCGGCGGAGGGCCGCACGTCGTGGTCGAGGTGGAAGCCCATCACCTCCGTGTAGAAGGCGACCGCGCGGTCGACGTCGCCGACGGGGAGGGGGACGAGCTCGAGTCGCATCTGCACGCGACCAGTGTGCCGCGCGGCGGAACCGTGCGGGAGGGGGTCAGTCGCGCGGGCCGACGACGAGGCGCTCGTGCATGATCTCGACGGCGCGCTCGAGGACGCGGCGGTCCTCCGGAGTCAGATCGGCGAAGATCGGCGTCAGCGCGTCGCCGAGGTCGGTCCGCCAGGCGTTCAGCGCGTCCGCGCCGGCGGGAGCCAGGCGGATCTGCCAGGCGCGCGCGTCGAGGGGATCGGCGATGCGGTCGAGCCAGCCGGTCTCGACGAGGTTCTTCACGATCTTGGTCATCGTGGGCTGCGAGACGCGGCTCTGGGAGGCGAGCTCCCCCAGGCGCATCGGGCCCATCGAGAGGAGCACCGAGAGCGTGCGCCAGACGGCCTGCGACTCCTGGTTGCCGGTCGCCTGGGCGGCGAGGCGGGTGATCCGGTGCGTCACCGAGACGAAGTCGCTCAGGAGCTCGCTGAGCGAGACCTCGCTGGGCGGGACGTCGCGGGCGGGGAGCCCGGCGAGCAGATCGTGAGCAGTCACGCTCCGATCCTAGGGGCGCGCGCCGCCAACGGCCGGGAACGACGAAGGGCGCCGCCTCCGAGGAGACGACGCCCTGCGTCTGCAGGCGTGCCTGCGGCACCCTGACGAGCGACCGACCGGAGCCGGCACCCGCGACGGGTGAAGGGGATTACTTGACGGTGACGGTCGCGCCGGCGCCCTCGAGCTGAGCCTTGGCCTTCTCGGCGGTCTCCTTGTTGACGGCCTCGAGGACCGCCTTGGGGGCACCGTCGACGAGCGCCTTCGCCTCACCGAGGCCGAGGCTGGTGAGGGCGCGCACCTCCTTGATGACCTGGATCTTCTTCTCGCCGGCGGCCTCGAGCACGACGTCGAACTCGGTCTGCTCCTCGACCTCTTCGGCGGGGGCGGCCGGGCCGGCCACACCGGCGGCGGCGACGGGCGCCGCAGCGGTGACCTCGAAGACCTCTTCGAACTTCTTGACGAACTCCGAGAGCTCGATGAGCGTGAGCTCCTTGAAGGCCTCGATGAGCTCGTCCTGCGTGAGCTTTGCCATGATTTTTCTCCTTGTTTTTCTTTGTCTACGAACCGCGCGCGCACTGCTTCCCGGAAGGGGAAGACGTCAGCTCGCGGACTCCTGCTTCTCGCGCAGCGCCTCGACCGTGCGAACGGCCTTCGAGAGCGGAGCGTTGAACAGATATGCGGCGCCGAACAGCGAGGCCTTGAAGGCGCCGGCGAGCTTGCCGAGCAGAACTTCGCGGGACTCGAGGTCGGCGAGCTTGCCCACCTCTTCTGCGGTCAGCGGGTTACCGTCGAAGTAACCGCCCTTGACCACGAGGAGAGGGTTTGCCTTGGCGAAGGCACGCAGCGACTTTGCGACGGCGACAGGGTCGCCGTGCACGAACGCGATGGCCGAGGGGCCAGCGAGCTCGTCGTCGAAGGACGAGATACCGGCGTTGTTCGCCGCGATCTTGGTCAGCGTGTTCTTCACCACGGCGTAGGTTGCGTGCTCACTGATGTCCTTGCGCAGCGTCTTGAGCTGAGCAACAGTGAGACCGCGGTACTCGGTCAGCAGAACGGCCGTCGAGCTCTGGAACTTCTCCGTGAGTTCGGCAACCGAGGCTTCCTTGTTCGCCATGGCTACTCCTGTGAATTCTCGTGCCGGTAGCCCGAAGGCAGGCAAAGAAAAAAGCTCCGGCACAGGGGCGCGGAGCTTCGGGATCGCGGTGAGGCGGAACTGAACTCGTGCACCTGCGCGGGCAATTCGCTTCGCGAATCCTTCGTCCGGTGGCGATCCGCGGGGCCGGGGCCCTGCTCGTGCGCACACCGGAAACCGGCGGTCTTTGGCTTCGGGAAGCGTACGTCATCGCGGCGCGCGGGCGCAAGTCGAGGAGGAGGGCCCGCTCGCGGGATGCTGGAGGCATGACCGGCCCGACCCCCGACTCCGCCCGCGACGTCGACTCCGCGATCGCCTCGGTGGAGGGCGAGCTCAGCACCCTCTTCAACCGCGTGCGGGCGGCGATGCGCTCCTACGCCGAGCGTCTCCACCCGGAGCTGACGCCGCTGGGCTACAAGACGATCTCGGCGCTCGAGCGCCGCGGACCCGTGCACTCGGGCGTGCTGGCCGAGCTCCTCGAGATGGACAAGTCGGCGCTCAGCCGCCAGATCACGGCGCTCGACCGCCTCGGCTTCCTCGAGCGCACCCCCGACCCGCAGGACGGCCGCGCCACGATCCTCTCGGTGACTCCGGCGACCGCCGCGCGGCTGCGCGAGATCCGCAGCTCGAACCAGGCGCTGATGCACGAGGAGCTGCGCAGCTGGGCGCTCGCCGACGTCGAGCTCTTCGCCTCTCTCCTGCACAGGATCAACGACCTTGACATCTGACGCTTAGCACCCCGTCCGTTCGGGGACAATCGCCGGACGCCGCCCGCTCGACTGCGTAGTTTCGGAGGCGATGGACCAGCACTCCTCCTCTCTCCTCCCCCACGACGTCGACGGCGCGGTCGGCTTCGCGCGCGGTCTGAGCGCCGACGCGCCCCGGCCCGGCACCGGTCGCACCGCCGAGCTGCACGGTCTCCTCGAGCGCCTGGCTCGGCACGACCTCGGCGTCGCGCGCGCGGTGGAGCCGCACCTCGACGCTCTCGCGATCCTCGGCGAGGCGGAGCTCGACCCGTCCGGACTCGGAGTCGCCGCCGACGCCGCCTGGGGGGTCTTCGCGGCCGAGGGCGGCGGGGATCCTCTGGTCGCGCGCGAGAGCGACGGCGACTGGCTGCTCGACGGAGTGAAGCCCTGGTGCTCGCTGGCTGACCGCCTCGACGCCGCCCTCGTCACCGCCCACGTCGGCGACGCCTCCGGCGAGCGCCGCCTCTTCGCCGTGGCGCTGCGCGACGGGTCGGCGACGCCGGAGCAGGACGCCTGGCACGCGCGGGGCCTGACGGAGGTGCCCAGCGGACCGGTCCGCTTCTCCGGCACCCGCGCCGTCCCCGTGGGCGACGCCGGCTGGTACCTCTCGCGGCCCGGCTTCGCCTGGGGCGGCATCGGCGTCGCCGCCTGCTGGCACGGCGGAGCCCTCGGAGTCGCGGCGGCCGTCGCGGCAGCGGCAGCCCGACGCGAGGACCCGCACCTCCTGGCCCACCTCGGAGCGATCGACACGGCGCTCTCCGCGTCGCGCCGGGCGCTGGACGAGGCCGCCGCGGCGGTCGACGCGGGCGAGGCCGACGGCCCCCGCGGCTCACTGCTCGCCAAGCGCGTGCGGGCGAGCGTCGCCGGAGCGGTCGAGGAGATCCTGCTCCGCGCCGGCCGCGCGCTCGGCCCGGCTCCGCTCGCCCTCGACGCCGAGCACGCCAAGCGCGTCGCCGACCTCGCGCTCTACGTCCGCCAGCACCACGCCGAGCGCGACGACGCCGCTCTCGGCCGCGCCGTGCTCGCCTCGGGCGAGGCGGCCTCCTGGTGAGCCGGCCCTTCGACGGGCGCCTCGAAGGCACTCCTCTCGAGCGCTGGACCGCGGACGGCCGCCGCGACCGCCTCCCGGAGCTGACCCTGCCCGACGGGATCCGGCGCGTCCTGGTCGTCGTCGCGCACGCCGATGACGAGACCCTCGGCTGCGGCGGCACCATCGCGCTCGCGCGCCGGCGCGGGATCGCGGTCGACGTCGTCGTCGTGACCGACGGAGCCGCGGCCCACGGGGAGCGGAACGCCGACCTCGCCGCCGAGCGCCGGCGGGAGGCCTCGGACGCCCTGGTTGAGCTCGGCCCCGGCATCGGTCTCGCCTTCCTCGACGTGCCGGACTCGGCGACCCCGGAGCACCACGAGCGCATCGCACGCGAGGTGCGCGAGCGGGCGGCCGGCGCCCCCGGGACCGTCCTGCTCCTCTCCACCTGGACCGGGGACGGGCACCGGGACCACCGCGTGGTCGGCGAGATCTGCGCGGAGGTCGCGCGCGAGCTCGGGCAGCCGCTGCTCGCCGCGCCGATCTGGCTGTGGCACTGGGCGGTCCCGGAGGACCCCGAGGTGCCGTGGGGCGACCTCGTGCGCCTGCCGCTCGACGACGAGCTGCTCGAGCGCACCCGCCGTGCCCGCTCCCGCTATCCCAGCCAGACCCGCCCCGGGCCCGACGGGACCGGTCCGGTGCTCCATCCGCTCTTCCTGCGCACCTTCACCGGGGACGACCGGCTGGTGAGGATCGCATGAGCTACTTCGACGAGCTGTACGCCCGCCACGAGGACCCGTGGGGGTACACGAGCCGCTGGTACGAGCAGCGCAAGCGCGCCCTGACCCTCGCGAGCCTGCCGGAGCAGCGCTACGGCTCCGTGCTGGAGATCGGCGCCTCGATCGGCGTGCTGGCCGAGGCGCTGGCCGACCGGGCCGACCGCCTGCTGGCGATCGACGTGTCGAGCGCCGCCGTCGAGCGCGCCGCCCGCCGCCTCGCTCCGCTCGAGCACGTGCGGGTCGAGCACCACGACATCACCCGCGGCGTGCCGGAGGGTCCGTTCGACCTGGTCGTGCTCTCGGAGGTCGGCTACTACCTCGGCGACGCCCTCCCCGGCGTGCTGCGCACCATCCGCGACGCCCTCGCCCCCGCGGGGGAGCTCGTCACCGTGCACTGGCGGCATCCGATCGAGGGGCTCGCTCTGGACGGCGACGCCGTGCAGTCCGCCGTGGCGGAGCTGGGCCTGCACCGCCTCGCCCGCCACGAGGAGGAGGACGTCCTGCTCGAGGTCCACGCCCGCGACTCCCGCTCGGTCGCCCGCCGGACGGGGCTGGTGTGAGCCGGCTCGCGCAGGTGCTGGTCGTCGTCCCGGCCCTCGACGAGGAGGAGCGGATCGGCGGCCTGATCGCCTCCGTCCGGGCGAGCGCGACCCACCTCGCCCATCGGGCGCCCGGAATCGGGATGCGCCTCGTGGTCGCCGCGGACGGCTGCTCCGACGCGACCGTCGAGCGGGCCCGTGCCGCCGGCGCCGAGGTGCTGGAGCTCGCCCGCTGCGGAGTCGGCGCCGCCCGCTCCGCCGGGATCGCGCACGCCCTCTCCTCCGTCGCTGCTCCGCTCGAGCAGGTGTGGATCGCCAACACCGACGCCGACACCGTGGTCCCCCGCGACTGGCTGGCCGCCCACGTCGAGCACTCCCGACGGCACGACGCGCTGCTCGGCACGGTCCGGCCCGACCCGGCCGACCTCTCCCCCGGCGCCTACTCGCGCTGGCGAGACGTCCGCGCGCGGGAGGAGTCGATTGGCAGCATCCACGGCGCGAACCTCGGCGTCCGCGCGAGCGCATACCTCGCGGCGGGCGGCTTCGGCCGGGAGCCGCTGCACGAGGACGTCCTGCTCGTCGAGCGGCTGCGCGCGAGCGGCGCCCGGGTCGGAGCGACGGACCGCGGCGAGGTGGTCACCTCCGGCCGCCGCGACAACCGGGTCGAGGGCGGCTACGGCCACTACCTCCACGCTCGCTTCCCGTCCGAGACGTCTCCGGCCTGCGGCTGAATCGGGTACACGCGCACGCGGAACACGATGCGAGGGGTCCCTGTCAATGGTCGGGCCGCGGTTTGTCACGGATTGCGCAGGAGAGTCAAATGGGTGTCGAGCACGACCCGGTGCTCTCCGATGGAAGGGTCACCGCATGAATCCCCGCCTCGTCCTGCTGGCACTGGTCGCCTTCACCGCCTACGTGTTCGGCTCCCGCGCCGGCCGTGGCCGCTACGAAGAGCTGCGCCACCTCGCACTCGGCGTGTGGAACGACCCGGCCACGAAGAAGACCCGCAAGAAGCTCAAGAAGACCTCCAAGCGCGAGGCCAAGCATCTCACCGCCATCGCGAGCAAGGCCCGCGACAAGGTGCAGCGCCGCCTCCGCTGACCCCCGCTTCCACGACTCACCGGACACCGGCCCGCCGGTGTCTCCGCTCGCATCGGAACGGCCGATCGAGCACGAACTGAAGGAGAAACATCATGGGCATCATCAGCTGGATCATCCTCGGCCTCATCGCCGGGGCGCTCGCCAAGCTCATCCTCCCGGGCAAGCAGGGCGGCGGATGGATCATCACGATCGTCCTCGGCATCGTGGGCGCGCTGCTCGGCGGCTTCCTCAGCACGCTGTTCGGCATCCAGGACGCCGTCAACGGCATCAACATCGTGAGCATCATCGTCTCCGTCGTCGGTGCGATCGTCGTCCTCCTCATCTACGGCGCGATCGTCGGCCGCAAGTCCCGCGCGTAAGTCGCGCTCCCCGAAGGCCCCCGGCATCCGTGCCGGGGGCCTTCGGCGTTCCCGGAGCGGGCGCACCTCTGCTCAGGGGATCCGACTCCTCCTCCGCGGGGAAGCTGGATGTCCGCCGAGCGCGCAAGGGGTTGATGCTGAGAGCCGCAGGCGATGGACTGGAGGCACGACGGCGCGGCTCCACTGCGCCCTCGCCCCGACGAAAGGACGTACTCGCTCATGAGCGACGACACCGCAACGGTCCCCACGATCACCCTGAACAACGGCGTGGAGATCCCGCAGCTGGGCTTCGGCGTGTTCCAGATCGACCCGGCCGAGACCAAGGACGCGACCCTGGCGGCCCTCGAGGTCGGCTACCGCCACATCGACACCGCCGAGATGTACGGCAACGAGGCGGGCGTCGGCGAGGCCGTCCGCGCCTCCGGCCTCGACCGCTCCGAGGTCTTCGTGACCAGCAAGCTCAACAACGGCTTCCACGCCCGCGAGGACGCTCTCGCCGCGATCGACGTCACCCTCGGCGAGCTGCAGTTCGACTACGTCGACCTCTTCCTCATCCACTGGCCGCTCCCGAACGTGGGCGACTACCTGGAGACCTGGAAGGCGATGGAGGAGATCTACCGCAGCGGCAAGGCGAAGGCGATCGGCGTCTCCAACTTCCAGACCAACCACCTCAACCGGCTCCGCGCCGAGGCGACCATCGTCCCGGCCGTGAACCAGATCGAGGTGCACCCCTACCTCGTGCAGCAGGAGCTCCGCGCCTACGGCACCGAGCACGGCATCGCGACCGAGGCCTGGTCGCCGATCGCGCAGGGCCTCGTCCTCGACGACGACACCATCACCCGCATCGCGCGCAACGTCGACCGCAGCCCGGCGCAGGTCGTGCTCCGCTGGCACATCCAGCGCGGCGACATCGTCTTCCCGAAGTCGGTCACCCGCAAGCGCGTGGAGGAGAACTTCGCCCTCTTCGACTTCGAGCTCGACGACGAGGCGATGACCGACATCACGGCGCTCGACCGCGGCCACCGCACCGGCCCCGACCCCGACACCTTCAACTACATCCCGAGCTGATCCTCGGCTCCACGGAGCGCGCCCGGCCTGCAGTCGTCCTGCGGACCGGGCGCGCTCGTGCGTGGGGCGGCGAGCCGAGCCGCGCACGAACAGGGCGGGTCTCGAGACGCCGCGCTGCCGCTCCTCGACCGGCACGGTCACGGGCCGACCGCACCCCTGCTGATCGAGGAGCGGGCGCAGCCCGCGCATCGGGATCCACCCCACCGACGAACAGCGCGGATCCCGATGCGCCGGGCCCGCGGGTCAGCCCTGCTGCGAGTCGCGCCAGGAGTGCTCGGGGGCGTAGCCGAGGACCTCGCGGGCGTGGTCGATCGAGAGCAGGGTGCCGGTTGTCCCGAGGTCGCCGCGCAGCTCGACGCCGGGGAACACCTCGGCCACCAGCTCGGCGTTGGGGCGCGTCATCACGGTGTCGGCCGCGGCGATGATGAAGCGGTCGAACCCGGTCGTCTCGGCGAGCAGCGCCTTCTCGACCGCCTGCGCTCCGTCGCGTCCGTCGATGTAGCCCCAGAGGTTCCACTTGCGCAGCAGCGCGTCGGAGTCGAACGACGGGAACTCGGCGTAGTCGGCCTCGTCCATGACGTTCGAGAAGCGCAGGCCCGTGATCTTCAGGTCCGGGTGCCAGCGGCACAGCTCGATCGCCATCTGCTCCTCGAGGTGCTTGGTGAGCGAGTAGACCGACTCCGGGCGCGCCGGGTACTGCTCGTCGACCGGGATGTAGGGCGGCGGGACGTCGAAGGGCAGGCCCAGCACGGTCTCGCTGGAGGCGTAGACGACGTTGCGGATGCCGGCACGGATCGCTCCGTGGAACGCGTTGAACGTCGCGATCATGTTGTTGTGGAACGTGGCGACGTCGGGCACGAGGCCCGGCGCGGGGATCGCGGCGAGGTGCACGAGCGCGTCGATGCCCTCGTACTGGTCGTTCACCGACTGCAGCGCGTCCACGACCTGGCCGTAGTCGGCGATGTCGATGCGGACGAAGCCCGCGCCGCGGTCCCCCGCACGGTCCAGGTTGAAGACCTCGTGCCCGGAGGCGCGGAGGCGGGTGACGACGTGGCGGCCGAGCTTGCCGGATCCACCGGTGACTGCGATTCTCATGCTCGAACGCTAACGGGCCTGAGCGACGAGGGACGAGGGTTGCGGATCAGCTCCGGGCATGGAGCGAGATCGCGCCGCCGACCTCGGGCGTCGTCTCGTCGGCGACGAGCTCCGTCCAGCGGCGGAGCACGGCGGCGCCGGCCGCGTCGTTCACGGCTCCGTCGACGACGAGGACCGGGTAGGGCTTCTCGGGCACGCCCTCTGCGGGCCGCACGTCGACGTGGGCGACGTCGTAGGCGTGCTCGAACAGCCAGTCGGCCATCGCGTAGTCGCTCCGGGAGTCGCCGACCGTGCGCCAGCGCTGCGGGATCGCGCCGGTCGCTCCGAGCAGCTCCACGGCGCGCTGGGCGCCGAGGTCCTTGCCGAGCCGGTTCGACTCGATGTCGGTCGAGATGACGGTCGGGTCGATGCGGAAGTCGACCGTCCCCTCCTCGTTCGGGTACCGGATGCCGCGGCGCTCGACTCCGAGGCCCGCGGCGGTCATGATCTGCAGGGCGTCGGCGTCGAAGACGAGCTGGCGCTCGAGGTAGTCCTCGCTCGGCAGGTCGACCAGCTGCTCGGCCGAGACCATGGCGCGCTTGGTCTCGTCGAAGAAGACCAGGTCGTCGTAGTCGGAGCGGATCATCCGCTCGAGGTCGCGGGCCACCGGCTCGGGGATCGCGAGCGACTCGTCGACGATCGGCTCCGAGGTGCCGCGGTAGTCGACGGTGAACCAGACGGCGCCCTTCTCGCAGACGCAGACGATGCGGGCCTCGGCCGAGACGCCGCGCTCGAGGAGCGCGGGCAGGACCCGCTCGCGCAGGAACGCGTCGGAGCGGCCCGTGTTGAACACGATCGGGATGCCGGCGTTGGCCAGGGTGACGAGGTCGTCGGCGATCTCGGGGATCGAGATCGTGCGCGTGACGGGGCTCGCGATGGGCCCGTCGACGTCGAGGAGCAGGCCGAGCGGAGGGGGTGTGGAGGTCATCGTGTCCCATTCTGCCGTGCCGGGGCCGCTCGACGCCTCCGTGACCGCCTCCGCGCGGGCGGAGCGGTTCAGGAGGCGGGGACGACGAGGGTGCGCTGGGCGGTGGTGCCGTCGGGAGCGAGGACGGCGAGGGTGATCAGGGTCTCGGAGTCGCGGCAGTCGGCGGTGACGGCGGTGTAGCCGGACGCCGCGAGGTCGACGGGCTCGCCCGCGCTCGCGTCGGTGGTGCCGACGGCCAGGCGGGCGGTGGCGCCTCCGCTCGTCTCCCACGACAGGGCGAGCGGGACGGAGGCGGTGCGGTCGCCCTCGCAGTCGACGGAGGCGGGGGTGGAGGCGAAGGAGACGATCGCGGGAGGAGCGTCGGATCCGGTGCCCGGCTCGGTGCCGGACGGAGCGGCGGAGACCGTCGGTGCGGGGGCGGCGGCGCCGTCGGCCGCCTCCGCGGAGCCGGGAGCGGCGGACGTCGCCGGAGCGGTCCCGGACGGCGCCGAGGACGGGCCCGCGGACGCCGTGGCTGCGCCGGGCGCTCCCCCGCCGGCGGGCCGGACGAGCAGCACGATCGCGAGGACGACGGCGACGAGTCCGAGGGCGGCGAGGACGATCCCGGTGGTGCGGGCGGAGCGGGACGGCATCGGTCCTCCTGGGACCGGGCGGCGGGCGCCCGACCCCTCCCCGAAGGCGAAGGCTAGGCCTCCTGGTCCTCGCGGCGACGGCTGCGGGCGATCAGGAGCGAGCCGAGGCCGAGGGCGACAGCACCTCCCGAGAGCAGCAGCCAGGAGCCGGTCTCCACTCCGGTGGAGGGGAGGCCGCCGGGGCCGGTCGGTGCGGTGATCGGCGCGGCCGTGGCGGTCGGTCCGGCCGTCGGCACGACGGTGGGCTCCGGGGTCGGCGTGGGCTCCGGGGTCGACGTGGGCTCGGGGGTCGACGTGGGCTCGGGGCTCACGGTCGGCTCGGGCGTCGCGGTGGGCTCGGGCGTCGCCGTCGGCTCAGGCGTCGCCGTCGGCTCGGGAGTCGCGGTCGGCTCCGGCGAGCCGGTCGGCTCCGGCGTCGGCGTGGGCTCCGGGGTCCCCGGCAGCTCGACGGCGGCGCCCTCCGGCGCCACGACGAGCAGCGCCCGGGCGACGTCGCTGAACGCTCCGACCGGGTGGTTGCGGAACACCGGCGAGGTGCCGAAGAGGAAGCCCTCGGTGCCCGACTCCGTCGAGAACGAGACGGCCGAGGCCTGCCCGGCCGCGTCGCTCCGGGACTGACCCTCGGAGTCGACCCAGTGCCCGGCGACGAACGTGCCGTCCTCCGAGTAGCTCTGCTCGACCGCGACGGACGCGTCGAAGCCGGCGAACCACAGTGCCGGCGAGACGAACGCGGTGTCCTGCGGGTAGTCGCCGAGGACTCCGCCGGCGGGCGTCTCGACCGAGACGATGCCGTTGGAGCCGCTGGTGCCTGTCTGCGCGGTCAGCTCGGCCAGGCCGAAGTCGGACACGAAGGCCGCTCCTGCGCCGCCGCGGCCGACGACGTCGCCGCCCGCTGCGAGGAACTCCTCGACGACGGTGCGGCCCACGGCCTGCTCCGGGGTGAAGGAGAGGGCGCGTCCCACGTAGAGCACGTCGGCGCCCTCGAGGGTCGCGGTGCCCGCGGTGAGCGCGGCCGCGTCGACGGCGACCGCGTCGGCGAAGCCGAGCTTGGCCAGCGCGTCGCGGTCCTCGTTCGTGCCGGAGTAGGCGACGCGGAGGGCGTCGAGCGCCTTCCCGTCCTCGGCGCGCACGCGGTCGGCGGTGGTCGCCGTGAAGTCGACGCCGAAGGCGGCGGCGGCTCCCTCGGCGGCCGCGAGCCCGGCGGCGTCTGCACGGAGGGCGATCGTGCCGTCCTCGAACTGCTCGAGGGCGACGCCGTCGGCCAGCAGCGCGTTGACGGCCTGGTACTCCAGGACGCCGCGCGGCTCGAAGGCGAGGTAGTCGGCGCCTGCCGGGACGGAGCCGACCGGAGCCACGGCAGTCACCGGCTCCAGGCCGACGGCCGGGAGGGCGTCAATGGTGGAGCCGATCGCCTGCACGTCGGCGCCCCAGAGGAGCGAGAGGCTCCAGGCCGAGACGTCGTACATCTCGGGCACGCGGCTCGAGATGTCGCTGCCGTCGGCGAGGAGGACGTTGGCGAGGCCGCGGACCGACTGGTGCATGTCGACCAGGTAGGTGCCCGCGGGGTAGGAGACTCCTCCGACGCTCGTGGCGGCCGTGGTCCGCGACACCTCGACGCCGTGGGCGAGCAGCTGCGCGACGAGGGTCTCGGCGTCCGAGACGGAGCGCTGCGTGCCGTCGACGGGGATGACGTAGGCGCGCGGGTACTCGGTCGTGTAGACGTCGGTCTCGTCCCAGATCTCGGTCCACTCGGTCGGCACGCCCGCGGGCAGGTCGGCCGCGGAGACGTCGGCGGGGATCTCGACGGCGGGGGCGCCGGTGACGCCGCGCTCGAAGATGCTGACCTGGTTGCTCAGGAGTGCGTCGCGGTTGGCCTCGATGTAGTCGACGGAGGCGTCCATGACGATCCCGGCGACCTCGACGTCGATGTCCGCGTTGGCCTGGCCCTGGGCGATCTCCTCCGGAGTGCTGTTGGCCGTGCGGCCGAGCGGAAGCTCCACCGTGTTGGTGATCGCGCCTTGGAAGGCGACGTACTGCGGGGCGAAGATGGGGGGCCAGTCGTCCCAGCCCGCGCGGATGTCGCGGTAGGGGATGAGGATCTTCCCGGTGTTGTCCGTCGTGGCGCTGCCGTCCTCGGCGAGGTAGGTGTTGCCGGGCACGTCGGCCTCGACGACGCGGCGCTCGATCTCCAGCGCGGTCGCGTACGCGTGCGGGAGGAAGAGGTCGTACTCGTAGTTCTCGCCGTGCGGCGGACCGCAGGGCTCGACCTGGAGGATCCCGGTGTAGCCGTGGATGTCGATGAAGTACGTGGGCTGGAGCACGCTCGAGAGGTCGCGGATCACGGCCGCCTCGCTGGTGGCTCCGGTGATCATGTCGCGGTTCGGGTCGTAGCCCGCGGCGACGGCGCGCTGGCCGAGGGCGCGGCCGTCGGGGTTGTTGGTGACGGTGAAGTAGAGGCGGTTGCCCTCGAGCAGCGCCTCGGTCTCCGCGTCCTCGGCGGTGGCGACGCCCTCGATGTACTCGAGGATCGCGTCGCTGCCCTCCCACTCGTTGCCGTGGATGTTGCCGTTGAACCAGACCGGCACCTTGTAGCCGTCCATCAGCTCGGCGTCGGCGGCCGCGGCGGCGGGCTCGTACTTGAGCCGGTCGCGCCACTCGGCCTGCTGAGCCGTCTCGGCCTCGGTCTCGGGGGCGGTGACGGTGACCAGGTAGATGTCGCGGCCGAGGCCGGACTTCCCGACCACCTGGGTCGAGACCCGGTCGGAGCGGGCGGCGAGCGCGTTCAGCTGAGGCGCGATGGCGTCGTAGGGGGTGACTCCGCGCAGGAGCGAGGCGTCGGTCGGGTCGACGGGAACCTCGGTCAGCGGGGTCTGCTGCGGGTAGCTGGTCGGCACCGCGATCGGAGCGGACGGCGGACGCACGATGTCCACGCGGGTGTAGCCGGCGGGTGCTGCGGTCGTGGCGGTCGCCGGCGGGGCGACCAGGAGGCCGCCGGCGGCGAGCGCGAGCGCGGCGCATCCGGAGGCGAGGGCGGTTCGAGATCTCAAGCGGAGTTCTTCCCTTGTCGAGGCGTGACGGAACGGATCGGGCCCCCGTCGGCGTCTGGATCTCCGAATCGGATGTGAACCCTCTCAGGAAGATAGAGGCTCCATGTTTCCGTCACGTGTCGGCCGGGTCAGCTCCGCGAGATGCCTCTTCGGTACGCCTCGCCCGGCGACTCGAGTGCCCGAGTGGCATCCGGCGAGAGGAGGAAGGAGGGCCCGGTCAGAGGAAGAGGGAGAGGACGAGCGTGGCGCCGAGCGCGAGGACGGAGGCGAGGGAGACGCCGACGGTCACGGACTTGAGGGCGCCGCGGACCGACTGGCCGAGGAAGCTCTGCAGCAGCCAGAAGGTGTTCGAGGTGACGTGGATGCAGAACAGCGCGCCGGAGCCCGCAGCGAGCGCGATCAGCAGCGGGTCGAGGCCGAGTGTCGCGGCGACCGGCGCGACGACTCCGGCCGCCGTGATCGCCGAGAGGGTGACCGAGCCGACCGCGATGTGCAGCACGGCCGCCATCACCCAGACGAGCAGCAGCGGCGCGGTCGCCGAGGTCGAGAAGTAGCCCTTCAGGATCTCGCCGAGGTCGCCCTGCGCGATCACCGCGGCGAGCGCCCCGCCGACGCCGGTGAGCAGGAAGATCTGCCCGCCGTCCTGGAAGCCCTTGGCGACCGCCTTCTCCATCCGCGCGGTTCCCACGGTGGACCGGCCGACCACTCCGGTGCCGATCACGGCGAGGAGGAGCGCGATGACGGGGTTCCCGAGGAACTGCAGCACCGGCAGCTCGATCCCGGAGACGGTGAGCACCGCCTGCGCGGCGATGAGCAGGAGGGCGAGGAGCATGGGCGCGAAGAGGAGCAGGAGCGGGCGCTCGCGGGCGGGGTGGGCGTCCTGCGCCTCGGCGGGACCCGCCGCGTCCTCGACGGACGAGCCGGACGAGCCGCCCGATGCCGCTCCGACTCCGCTCGAGGACGCCCCGCCGCTCCCCCGCGCTCCGAACGACGGCAGCCGTCCGCCGTCCGCGGCGGGCGACGCCCCCACCGTCGCGAGCCCGGTCGTGTCGTCGCGCACGACCAGCTGCTCGTCGCGCGCCGGGTCCCAGAAGCCGAGGCGGAACGCGAGCGACATCAGCAGGATCGTGACCACGACCGTCGGCGCCACCACCGCGAATCCGCCGAGCATCATCACGCCCAGCGGCACTCCGAGCAGCCCCGCGAGCGCGACCGCGGCGAAGCCGGGCACCATCATCACGATGCCCGTCTCGAGCCCGACGGCGAAGGTCACGGCGACGATGCCGGTGCCCGCGCGCCCCAGCCGCGGCGCGATCCGGCGGGCGAGCGGGGCCGCGATCACGATCAGCGCGTCGACGAAGATCGTCTGCAGGTACGTGGCGAAGGAGAGGCCCAGCGCGTAGGGGATCCCGCGGCGGCCGAAGACGCGCAGCAGGCCCTCGACGAGCCGGACGACGGCGCCCATCTCGTTGAGCATCGCGCCGATGAGCACGCCCCAGCCGATCAGGAGGCCCGCCTCCATCATCACCTCGCCGAAGCCGGTGGTCATCGTGGAGACGGTGTCGACGGGGCCGAGCCCGGTGAGCAGGCCGATCGCGGCGGCTCCGACGGCCAGCGCCAGCACCGGGTTGAACCGGAAGCGCACGATCGCGACGACGACCACGACGATCACGAGGGCGACGACGCCCAGGGTGTACCACTCGGGCATGACGTCCTCCTCCGCCCGCGACTGCGCGTGCCGTCACACCCTAGGGGACCGCCGCGCACCCCCTCGCCCCCGCCGGGCACGGGGCCCTAGCGTGGACGCATGGCACTGACGCTCCCCGAGCCCCGACTCCCCTCCCTCCTCGACTCCCCCGTCCTGCGCTGGGGGGTGATCGCGCCCGGCTCGATCGCAGGCTCGTTCGTCGAGGCGCTGCAGAAGCACACCCGGCAGCGCGTGGTCTCGGTGGGCTCCCGCTCGCTGGAGCGCGCGGAGCGGTTCGCGAGCCGGTTCGGGATCGAGCGGGCCTCGGCCGGCTACGAGGCCGTGGTCGAGGATCCGGAGGTCGACGTGGTCTACATCGCGTCGCCGCACTCGGAGCACGCCCGGCAGGCGCTGCTCGCCATCGCCGCGGGCAAGCACATCCTGGTCGAGAAGCCGTTCGCGCCGACCCCGGGCGAGGCCGAGATGATCGTGCACGCCGCGCGCGACGCCGGAGTGTTCGCGATGGAGGCGATGTGGATGCGCTACCTGCCGCACATGGACGTCGTGCGGCAGCTGCTCGCCGACGGGGCGGTCGGCGCGCCCGCCGTCGTCTCGGCCGACTTCGGCGCCGCCTTCGACTTCGACCCCTCCAGCCGCATCTTCGACCCGGCGCTCGCGGGCGGCGGCCTGCTGGACGTCGGCGTCTACGCCTCCTCCTTCGTCTCGATGGTGGCGGGCACCCCGCAGAGCACCGTCGTCGCCGGCAGCATGACCTCGACCGGCGTCGACGCGACCGCGACGATCGTCGGCAGCCACGCGCACGGGGTGCAGTCGGTGGCCACCTCGACCGTGCTGGCCGACACCCGCCACGCGGCGAGCGTCGCGGGGCGGGCGGGGCGGATCGACGTGCACCCGTCGTTCTGGACGCCGGGCGGCGTGACGCTCACCCGCGGCTCCGAGAGCGGATCGTGGATCGACGAGACGCCGCTCCAGGGCGGCGAGGGCCTCGCCTGGGAGGCGCTGCACGTCGCGCAGTACGTGACGGAGGGGCGCACCGAGTCGCCGCTGCACCCGCTCGACGAGGTGGTCGCCGTGGTGCGGACCCTCGACGACGCGCGCCGCCGGCTGGGCGTCTCGGTGTAGGGCGGGGCGGCGGGAGACCGCCGTTCCGGCCCTCAGCCCGCCGGCAGCTCGACGCGGAAGCTCGTGCGCCCCGGCTCGGACGCGACGAGGACGCGCCCGCCGTGGGCGTCGACGACCGCCGCCACGATCGCCAGGCCCAGCCCCGTCGATCCGGTCGTGCGCGCTCGGGAGGAGTCGCCGCGGGCGAAGCGCTCGAACAGCACCGGCACCAGCTCCGGCGCGATTCCCGGGCCGGAATCGGTGACCGTGACGACCGCGATCGGCCGCCCCTCCGACACCTCCTCGGCGAGCGCCGCCACGACTCGGGTGCCGGGGGGCGTGTGCACGGTCGCGTTCCGCAGCAAGTTGGCGACCACCTGGTGCAGCCGGAAGCCGTCGCCGCGGATCTCGATCGGCTCCTCGGGGAGCTCGAGGTCCCACTCGTGGTCGGGGCCCGCGGCGTGCGCGTCCGACAGCGCCTCGATCACGAGCAGCGTCAGGTCGACGGGCTCCTTCTCGAGGTCGCGGCCCTCATCGAGGCGGGCGAGCAGGAGGAGGTCCTCGACCAGCGAGGTCATCCGGGTGGCGGCGGACTCGATCCGGTCGAGGGAGTAGGCGGCCGACTCCGGCAGCTCGGTCCCGCCGCGCCGGGGCAGCTCCGCGTAGCCGCGGATCGCCGCGAGGGGGGTCCGCAGCTCGTGCGAGGCGTCGGCGACGAACTGCCGCACCTTGTCCTCGCTCGCCTGCCGCGACTCCAGCGCACCGGTGACGTGGTCGAGCATGCGGTTGAAGGCGGCGCCGACGCGGCCGACCTCGGTGCGGGTGTCGGCGTCCTCCTCCGGGACCCGCTCGACCAGCTCGACGGCGCCGCGGTCCAGCGGCAGCTCGGCCACGCGGGTCGCCGTCGCCTCCACCCGCTCCAGGGGCCGCAGGGCCACGCGGATGATCGCGGTGGCGACGAGGGCGACCAGCAGCATCGCCAGCAGCACCACCACGACGACCACCCAGGTGAGGGAGGCGAGCGTCTCGGCGACCTCGCCCAGGGGGACGCCGACGACGACGACGGAGCCCTCGACCGCCGCCGCGCGCACGCGGTAGGTCCCGAGACTCCCGGGCAGCTCGATGGTCGCCTCCTCGCCCCCTGCGGCGACGGCCGCCGCGAGCACCGAGTCGGCCGGGTCCGAGAACTGCCGGCAGACCCCGTCGGCGTCGACGTAGGCGCCGATGAAGGAGCCGTCCGAGCCCTGGACGGCGGTGATGGTGCTGAGGTTCTGGCTCGGGCCGCCGCCGAAGGATCCGCTGGGGCAGGTCGTGGCCTGCTCGATCGCGCTCGACCCGCCGAAGCGGCTCGGCCCGTCGAAGTCCTGGAGGCGCGTGACCGACTGGCTGAGCGACGCGTCCGTGCTGCCGTAGAGGATCGAGCGGGCGGAGAGCACGCTGACCGCTCCCACGACGCCCGCCGTCACCGCGACGAGCGCGACCACGGCGACGACCATCCGCCGCCGCAGAGTCCACGGCGCGCGCCGGCCGCGGCGGGAGCCGCGGAGGGCGGAGCGGGTCGCGAAGTCGCCGAGCGACGGGCGGCCGGTGCGGCTCACTGGTCGGCGGGCTTCAGGAGGTAGCCGGCGCCGCGCACGGTGTGGATCATCGGCGAGCGGCCGGCGTCGATCTTCTTGCGCAGGTACGAGATGTAGATCTCGACCACGCTCGACTTGCCGCCGAAGTCGTAGGACCAGACCCGGTCGAGGATCTGGGCCTTGCTGAGCACGCGGCGCGGATTGCGCATCAGGAAGCGCAGCAGCTCGAACTCGGTGGCGGTCAGCTCGATCTCGTCGCCGCCCCGGCGGACCTCGTGGCTGTCCTCGTTCAGCACCAGGTCCCCCACGACGACCTCGGGGTCGTCCGCGTCGTTGGCGAGCAGGGTGCTGCGGCGGATGAGGCCGCGCATCCGGGCGACCAGCTCCTCGAGGGAGAAGGGCTTGGTGACGTAGTCGTCGCCGCCGGCGGTGAGCCCGGCGATCCGGTCGTCGAGCGCGTCCTTCGCGGTGAGGAAGAGGACCGGGGTCTCGCTGCCGTCCGCGCGGACCCGCTGCAGGACCTGGAGGCCGTCGATGTCGGGGAGCATCACGTCGAGCACGATCACGTCCGGTCGGAACTCGCGGGTGATCGTGATCGCGGCGCGGCCCTCGGCGGCGGTGCGCACCTCCCAGCCCTCGTAGCGCAGCGCCATCTGGAGCAGGTCGGTGAGGGTGCTCTCGTCGTCGACGACGAGGACGCGGATCGGCGTCCCGTCGGCCCGCTTCAGGCGGGTGCGCTGCGCGGGGGCGAGGTGCTTCGAGGGGGCCGGGGTGCTCATGACTCCAGTATCGGGAGTTCCCTATGGATCGGCTATGACCGGCCGATGCCGTCGCTGTGCGCTCCCGATGCGTCCTCCGCGGGATCGGCGTCGAGCTCCTCCGGAGCGATCGCCGCGGTGCGCGCGTAGCCGCGGACCCGCCGGTCGATGAAGGTCGCCACCCAGAGCAGGACGCCGATCACGAGCAGCACCCCCGCGATGCCGTACTGGGCGGTGTCGCGTCCCGAGGTGATCGGCAGCACCAGGTAGACGCAGGCGATCGTGCCCAGCACCGGCAGCACGGTGGGGGTCCGGAAGTGACGGTGCTCGACCGGCTGCCGCCGCAGCACCAGCACGGAGACGTTGACGACGGCGAAGACCGCCAGCAGGAGGAGCGACGTGGTCCCGCCCAGGAGCACCGCGATGGGGTCGGAGGGGTCGCGCGACACGTAGGCGGTGAGGAGCAGGGCGATCACCGTCGTGAAGAGGATCGCGGCCCACGGCGTGCGCCGTCCGCGCAGCACGTTCTGCAGGAACGGCGGCAGCACGCCCTGGCGGCTCATCCCGTAGAGCAGGCGGCTGGCCATCATCATGTTGATCAGCGCGCTGTTGGCCACGGCGAAGAGCGAGATGAAGGGCAGGAGCGTCGAGATCGGGAAGTCGGGCGCCGCGGCCTCGACGACCGTGACGAGCGGAGTGTCGTTGCCGGCCAGCTCCCCCACGGGGACGATCGCGACGGCGAGCGTGGATACGAGCACGTAGACCACGGCGGTGATGCCGAGACCCGTGAGCATCACGCGCGGGAAGATGCGGCTGGGCTCCTTCGTCTCCTCCGCCATGTTCACGGAGTCCTCGAATCCGACCATCGCGAAGAACGCCAGCGAGGTCGCGGTGCTCACCGCGAGCAGCAGCGACTTGTCCTCCGGCGCCTCGAACGCGACCACCCGCGAGAAGTCGGCCTGCCCGCCGAACACCGCGAAGAAGCACACGAAGATCACCAGCAGCAGGCCCGAGAGCTCGATCAGGGTGAGCACCACGTTCAGCCCGACGCTCTCGGCGACACCGCGCAGGTTCACCAGGGCGATGCAGACCATGAACACCAGCGCGATGCTCAGCCGCGTCCCCGCGCCGTCCCCGAGCCCGAAGCCGATCGCGAAGTTGCTCGCGAAGGCGCCCGAGGCGGCGGAGGCCGAGGTGATCCCGCTCGCCATCACGGTGAAGCAGACGAGGAACGTGACGAAGTGGATCCCGAACGCCTTGTGCGCGTAGAGCGCGGCGCCCGCCGCCTGCGGGTACTTCGTCACCAGCTCCAGGTAGGAGCAGGCGGTGAGCGTGGCGACGACGAACGCGATCACGAAGGGGAGCCACGCGGCCCCGCCCACCTCGGCCGCGACCTGCCCGGTGAGGGCGTAGATCCCGGTCCCGAGGATGTCGCCGACCACGAACAGCAGCAGCAGCTTGGGGCCGAGCACCCGCTTGAGCTCGGGCGGGGCGGACGTCTCTCTCGTGGCGGTCATCGTCGGCCCCTCCCGTTGCGGATGAGCGCGAGCCTACGACCGCGGGCACCGCCCCGGGAAGAGCGGGCGCCCGGGGAGCAGGAGCCGACGACACCCACCACTCCGCTGTCGCGCCGTGCGCAGCGCAGCCTCCACCTCGCCGGCGGGAGGCTGCGCGAGGCCGGCTGACCGGATGCTGCCACGGCCGGAGCCTGTCCGGACGTCCCGTGGGCCCCCGACCCTCCGCCCCGCGCGGAGCCGGGGGTCCGCCGCATGTCCGGATGCTGCCGTGCCCGGATGCTGATCTGGTGCCGCCGACGGGCCTCCGCGAGGCTCTGAGGACCACGACGAGAGGACGCACCATGACCGCCACTGCACCCGCCGCCACCCCGCACCTCGGCCCCGTCGCCGCCGGAGGCGCCCTCGCCTGGGCCGCGCTGGCCGCGCTGCTCCTGCTCGGGGAGCCGCACCCCGCGGCTGTCCTCGTGCTCGTGCTCGCGGCCGCCGCCGCGACCTCGCTGAGCGTCGTCGCCGTCGCCCGCCGGCAGCCCCCCGCCCGCCGCACCGGCGTCGTGATCGGTCTCCTCGCCCCCCTCCTCGCGAACGCCGGTCTCACTCCGCTCGCCGCGCTGGTCGGCCCGGCCGTGTTCGGAGCGGTGGCGCTGGTCCTCGCCGGTGAGCTCGCCGTCGTCGCGGTTCTCGCGCGGCGGCGCTGAGTGCGCGCCTCCTACACTCGGGAGGGTCGGGAGAACGGGGGGCCGCCGGTGCTGAGCGAGAACGCGATCGCGCTGTACCTGCACGCGTCCGTGCGCGGAGACTGGTCGCTCGAGAGCGCGTCGGACGAGCTCGGCGTCACCGTCGACGGCCTCCGCGAGGCGCGCGACGAGCTGATCGGGCTCCGGCTGCTCGCTCCGCTGCACGCGGGGGCGGAGTCGCTCGCCACGGCCGCGCCGGACATCGCCCTGGCCGAGCTGATCGCCGACGACGAGCGGCGCCTCCTTGAGCTGCAGACCGGGATCACCCGCCGCCGCAGCGAGCTGATGGCCCTCGTCCCCGCCTACCGGAGCGCCCGCAGCGCCCTCGCCGCCGCGGAGCAGGTGGAGGTGATCGAGGACCCGGCGACCGTCCTCCGGCTGCTCCTCGACCTGCAGCGCGGAGCCTCGGAGGAGGTGCTGATCGCCGCTCCCGGCACCAGCAGCGTGGAGCGGCACGAGGCGAGCGACGCCGTCGACCGCGAGCTGCTCGGGCGCGGCATCGCGAGGCGGACGCTGTACCACGACCGCCGCCGCGACAACGCGGCTCTCCGGCGCTCGGTCGCGGAGCTCGAGCCGCTGGGCGCGCGGTTCCGGACCCTCCCGACGCTGCCCTTCCGGCTGGTGGTCTTCGACCGCTCCCTCGCGATCGTCGCCCGCTCCCGCGACGAGGACGACCGCGCCGCCCTGGTCGTCCGCTCCCCCGAGCTCGCGGCGACCCTGGCGCGCGTGTTCGACGCGGCGTGGGAGTTCGCAGCGCCCCTGCACGCGGCAGGTGCCGAGGAGGAGCCCTCCCTCTCCGCGGTGCAGCGGTCGATCCTGCAGGGCCTCGCCGCCGGGCTCACCGACGAGGCGCTCGCGGCACGGCTGGACCTCAGCGTGCGCACCTGCCGTCGGCACATCGCCGGTCTCTTCGAGCTGCTCGGCGCCGAGAGCCGCTTCCAGGCGGGCGTGCTCGCGGCCCGGCGGGGCTGGCTGCCGGTCCGACCGCGCTGAAGCCGGCCGTCGGCGAGCTCAGCGCCGCGGAGCCGCAGTGTCGGAACGGGGTGTCCGCTAGCGGACACGTCCTCTTCCGGCTCTTGTCCCGGCACTCTCCCAGGTCGAACATGGGGACCGCCGCCGACATCCCCGATGACGGGCGGCCTCCGCACCGCGACCCCGTACCCGACGGGACCGCGGCCCCGACGCCCGCGCCGTACCCGACGGACCGCGGCGCATCAGCGACCTGAGCCGAACGCGCGCACAGGCGCTCCTCCGGCGCGCCGTCCGGCACCCCCGACCGACGACGCTCCGGGCCCCCGCTTCCACCTACCCGAAGAGCTCACCCGTGAACCCCAGCACCCCCGCCCGCCCTGGTCCTTCCGCTCCACCCGAGATCCGCCCGCTCCTGACGCGCCAGCAACGCGTCGCCAGCCCCCGTGCCGTCACCAGCCGCGCCAAGCAGCAGTCGCCCTCGCTCATCATGATCGTGCTCCTCTCCGGCGCCGGCGCTCTGCTCTACGGCGCCTTCCTGCTCAACCCGCGCAACATCGGCGACCCCCTCCCGTTCGCCATCGTCATCATCTGCGAGCTGTACCTGATCGGCCAGGCCGCGCTCACGATGTGGACCGCCCTGTCGAGCACCTACGACCCGCGCGACTCCGCCTTCCACTCCGCTCGAGCGACGCTCTACGGGAGCCCGGTCGACGGCATCCCGATCGGCGAGGACCTCTACCTCGGCCGCCGCCGCATCACCGTCGACGTCTTCATCACGACCTACAGGGAGGACCCCGCGATCATCGAGGAGACGGCCCGTGCGGCCCGCGACATGCGCGGCACCCACGTGACGTGGCTCCTCGACGACGGGGACGACCCGCAGGTCGCCGCGATCGCCGAGCGCCTGGGCGTCCGCTACGTGGTGCGCGAGGACCGCGCGGGTGCCAAGGCCGGCAACGTGAACCACGCGCTCCGTCTGACCGACTCGGACTTCGCCGTGATGATCGACGCCGACTTCGTGACCGTGCCGGAGTTCCTGGAGGAGACTCTCCCCTTCTTCGCCCACGACGACGTCGCCTTCGTGCAGGCCCCGCAGGTCTACGGGAACGCGCACAACTTCATCTCGCGCGGCTCCGCCTACATGCAGATCGTCTTCTACGCCCTCACCCAGCCGGGCAAGAACAAGTACAACTCCGCCTTCTGCGTGGGCACCAACGCCGTCTTCCGCCGCAAGGCCCTCGACGACATCGGCGGGATGTACGAGGGCTCGCAGTCCGAGGACATCTGGACGTCGATCTTCGTGCACGAGCGCGGCTGGCGCTCGATCTTCGTGCCGATGACCCTCGCGGTCGGGCGCACGCCCGAGACGATCGAGGCCTTCGTCCGCCAGCAGGTCCGCTGGGCCGTCGGCGGGTTCGAGATCCTGCTCAAGCACAACCCGTTCTCGCCGAAGCGCCGGCTCACGACCGACCAGCGCGTGCAGTACTTCATGACCGTCACGTTCTACTTCACCGGGATCGTGCCGCTGGGCCTGATCGTGCTGCCCCCGCTGCAGATCTACCTGAACATCACGCCGGTCAGCCTGGAGGTGCCGCTCGTCGAGTGGATCCTCTTCTACTGCGGGTTCTACGTGCTGCAGATCGGGCTCGCGCTGTTCATCATCGGCTCGTTCCGGTGGGAGACGCTGCTGCTGTCGACCGTCACCTTCCCGATGTACACGAAGGCGTTCTTCCTCGCTCTCGCGGGCCGGAAGCCGGCCTGGACCTCGACGGGCGCGACCGGGCAGGCCGCCTCGCCCTTCAACTTCATCAAGGTGCAGATGGTCTTCCTGGTGTTCCTGGCCGCGACCTCCGTCGTCGGCTTCCTCAAGGCGGAGTGGACCGCGGAGTACTCGGTGGCGCTCGCCTGGAACGTCCTGAACACCCTCACGCTCGGAGCGTTCGCGGTGATCGCGGCGCGCGAGCACGTCCTCCTGAAGCGCGCCGCCCGGGCCGAGGTGGTCGCTCCGAGCGGCCCCGCCGCCGCGGGACGCCACGGACTCGCCGTCGGTGCGGCATGACCGCGCTGCGCTGGCTCGGCTTCCTCGCCTCGTGCGCCCTCGCGCTCGGCGTCGCCGCCGCCGGCCTGGTCTACGCGAACAACTCCTCGCTCACCGTGCGGGCGGCGAGCGCTCAGCTCGTCACCGACGAGTACTCGCTGGGGACGCCCTACGCGGGCACGATCCAGGACCTCACGATCTCCCGCGGCGACGCGGTGGAGAAGGGCGACGTGCTCTTCAGCCTGCAGAGCACCGTCCTCGAGTCCGACATGCAGACGAAGACGTTCACCAGCGCCGATGTCGGCTACCGGATCGAGGAGGGCGGCCTGATGGTCTTCACGGCGGCGCTGGACGGCGTGGTCACATCGGTCGACGCCGAGATCGGCTCCTTCGTCGAGGAGGACCAGATGATCGCGGTCGTCGCGATCTCGGACTCGATCCACCTCGAGAGCGAGTTCGTGCTCGGCGCCCGGGACTACTCGCGGGTCCCGATCGGCGGCACCGTCGCCGTGGCGATGCCGGACGGGACGACCGTCGACGCCGAGATCTACGACGTCGAGGTGGAGCGGTTCCACGAGGGGCGGGCGACGACCGTCATCCGCGCGCGCACCGACGAGATCACGACGCAGGACTACACCGTGGTCGGAGCTCCCGTCGCGGCGGAGGTGCGGCTCCGCGACGACGGCGACGGCTTCGGCGGCTGGCTGGTCGCCCAGCTCGGCAGGCTCTTCACGCCGGGCGGATTCGCGCGGTGAGGCGCGGGGCGGGGGCGGCCCTCGCTCTCGCCCTCGCGATCGCAGGCCTCACCGGATGCACGTCCGACGGCTCCGCGTCCGACTGGGCCGTGGCAGCGTCCGTGCACGCGCGGGAGCTGCCGCAGGTCCCCGGCCCCTACGCGGGGACGGCGCGGCTTGCCGAAGGGGTGCGGCCGCCGACGAACTCGTGGGTGTCCGGACCGGTGTTCGGGGAGGATCTCCCGCTCTACTCAGGGATCCTCACCGTCACGCCGCGCGCCGACGGCTTCACCGTGGGCCTCCCGATCGTGGAGGCGGCTCCGCGGACCGTCGACGCCCTCGCCCGGGACGATCTCACCGTGACGGTCCCCTCGAGCGCGGTGGCGCTCTCCGCGTTCGACGACCTCGTCGCGCACTGGAGCCTCGCGGGTGCCGGTGAGCTCGTCGCAGCCGAGGGCTGGCCCTACGCCTCCTACCGGACCGAGAGCGCCCAGACGGTGCTGATCGGAGGCGCCACCGCTCCCGAGCGCGCGGCCGGCGGCCTGCTCCTGGTCACCGCGGGCGGACAGCGGTACGGGCTGGTGGCGCCCGCCGCCGCCCTCGATACGTTCCCCCGGATGACGCTGGACGGCACGCTGCTCCTCTTCGCGGTGCCTCCGGGAGCGAGCAGGGCGCGGATCGACGAGCTTCGGCGTCGTGCAGTGCCCCTCGAGGGCGCGAGCGTCTCCCACGACGTCACGGCGAGCACCACCACCACGACCTACGCGCTGCGGACCGAGGGCGGCGCCGAGACGTTCTTCGGCCTCGGGGCCGAGGGGGCGATCGGCTACGACACGCTCTACGGCCGGGTGGGGCTCCGTGCGGGAACGTCGTTCTCCCGCGCCGCCCCCACTATCGTCGAGTCGGGGGCGCTCGATCTCGGCTCCCTCACGGCCGAGGAGAAGACGACGCTCCGGACGCAGGTGCCACTCGACGCCGCGGCCACCCGCTTCGCCGCGCCCGACACCTACGGAGCCGGCAAGGAGCTCTACCGCGCCGCTGCTCTGCACCGTCTCGCCGTCGACCTCGGCCTGGAGGAGGTGGCGGCCGACCTGCACGACCGGATCGCCGCCGAGCTCGACCAGTGGCTCGACCCGCGCGGCTGCGCACCGGGTGCCGTGAAGTGCGTCGTCTACGACCCCGTGCTCGGAGGCGTCGTCGGCTCCGCGCCGTCGTTCGGGTCCGACGCGTTCAACGACCACCACTTCCACTACGGCTACCTGCTCTCCGCCGTCGGGATGCTGGCCGCCGAGGACCCGTCCCTCCTCGAGCGGTACCGGACCGTCGCGGACCTGCTCGCCCTGGATCTCGCCTCTCCCGTCGACACCGCCGAGTTCCCGCGGCTGCGCGTGTTCGACGCGTACCGCGGCCACTCCTGGGCCTCGGGGCTCGCGCCGGCCCGGGACGGCAACGACCAGGAGTCGGTGTCCGAGGCGGTCAACGCCTGGAACGGCCTCGCCCTCTGGGCCGCCGCCTCCGGGAACGCGCCGCTGCTCGAGGAGGCGCGCTGGCTGCTCTCCCTCGAGACGCAGGCGGCCGCAGACCTCTGGCTGAGCCCGGAGACGCCGGTCGGCTTCGAAGCGCCGTTCGTCGCGATCAACTGGGGCGGCAAGCGCGACTACGCCACCTTCTTCGACGCGACACCCTCGGCGCTGCTGGGGATCGAGCTGATCCCGATGCCGCCGTCGACCGCGTTCCTCCCCGACCCCTCGCGGGTCGACGAGCTCGTGGCCGGAGCCCCAGGCGCGCCGCTCGCCGACTACGTGCTGATGCTGCAGGCGACCAGCGACCCGGCCGCGGCTCTCGCGCGGGCGGAGCGCCTGCCGGACTCCTCGATCGACAGCGCCGACTCGCGCAGCTACCTGGTGGCGTGGATCCTCACCCGCTGATCCCGCACAGCCCGCTCAGCCCGCGTGCGCTCCGAGGAACGCGAGCGCCCGCGGCCAGGCGTCGGTCGCCGCCTCGGCCTGGTAGGTCTGCTCGTTCGCGTCGTTGAAGAAGGCGTGGCCCGCTCCCGGGTAGACGACGACCTCGACGTCCTTGCCCTCGGTCGCCTCGCGGATGCGCGGCACCTGCTCGACGAGGGGAGCGTCCTGATCGCCCAGGAACGCCAGCACCGGCACCTGCAGCGCGCCGAGCTCCTCGGCGGACGCGGTGACGTGCCCGTAGAACGGCACGGCCGCCGCCAGCCGCGGCTCGGCCAGCGCGAGCGCCCACGAGAAGGTGCCGCCGTAGCAGAACCCGGTGACGGAGACGCTGGTCGCGCCCTCCTGGCGCAGGAGCCGCTCGACGAGGGCGCGGAGGATCGCGACGGTGCGCGTCGCGTGCTCCGGAGTGAAGACGGGGGCGAAGAAGGTGCGCAGCTCGACCTGGCGCGGCAGGCGCCGCACCGGGTGGTCGTAGTCGGCGCGCTGCTCCTCGTCGAGCTGCTCGAGCAGGCCGCTGTCGGCCAGGAGCTCGGGGGCGACGACGCTGTAGCCCTCGGCCGCGTAGCGGTCGGCGACCGAGCGGATGTGCCCGTCGACCCCCCAGACCTCGTGGATCAGGATCAGCGCGCGGCCGCCCTCACCGCTGCGGTACACCGGTACGTCGTGCTCGGCCAGGGTCCAGGTCTCATCGCTCGTGGGCATGCTCGCACCCTAGCCCCGGACCCCGGGAGCACGCGTCGTCAGAAGTCGTACTCGCAGTTGCGGAGGTTCGCCACGTCCTCGGTGAGCGTCGGCTCCCCGCCGAGCAGGAACGCGTAGTTCTTCGAGTTGGAGGCCAGGAAGCGCAGCGTCGAGTCGTGCACGCAGTCGCGCTCGGTCAGCAGCACGGACGAGCCCAGGGCCGCCGCCGTCGTCGCTCCCGAGAGGGCGTCGGCGAAGGAGGACCCCGCGGCGAGGAAGACGCTGTCCTGCAGCAGCGACTGGGGGTAGGCGCTGTTCAGCTCGACGCTGGTCTCGTAGCGGTCGCGGCCGGCGATCCTCGAGACCGAGGGGGCGAGGCCGCGACGCTCGAAGTCCGCCACGTACGCGTCCCGGATCGAGGGGTCGCCGCCGAGGAACTCCACGTGCTCCGGCGCCAGATCGCGCACCGCGGTCGCGGTCGCGGAGTCGGCGCCCGAGGTCGCACCGTCGACCAGCAGCACGGGCTGCGCACGCCAGCCGGCGATCGGCGCGGCCGACAGGGCGTCGGGGAAGTTCGTGCCGGTCGCGACGAACATGTTCGAGTAGGGGCCGCTGCCGAAGGCGTCTGCGACGATCCGGCGGGAGGTGTCGTAGCGGTCCGTCCCGCCGATGCGCTCGGTGCCGCCGACGATCGAGCGGATCGCGGAGAGGACCCCGGGGCTCACGCTCAGCTCGCTGCCGACGACCACGACCCGCTCCGGGCGGAGGCGGCGGATCTCGTCGGAGACGACCCGAGGCAGGCGGTCGGGATCGGTGAGCAGGAGCGCGCCTCCGAGGGCGGCGGCGGCCGGGCCGGCGCTCAGCGCATCCGGCCAGTTCGCCCCGCTGGCCACGTAGAGCACCGGGATGCCCGGGGAGAAGTAGCCCGTCGCCTCCACCGAGGTCGCGTAGCGGTCCGATCCGGCGAGGCGGCCGGTGTACTGCTGGTAGTCGCTGCTCAGCGAGAGGTCGATCCCGGCGGCCGATCCGCCCACCGGGACGCGCACGTCGCCCGCGTCGCCCGAGCGGAGGACGTGGTCCCAGTAGCTGTCGTCGATCACGTCGTCGCGGCTCGACGCCCGGACGAGGTAGTCGCCGGGGACGACCTGCTGGAACGAGTACGGGTTGTCGCCGCCCGTGATCAGGTCGAGCTCGCCGGTGCGGAAGTAGCCGTCGGTTCCCGGGTCGCGGTACCAGATGTCGACGCGCTGGTCGCCCGCGACGCCGCTCAGGCGTCCCTCGAGCGACCCCAGCCGTGCGGTGCGCAGCTGCACGCCGGCCGCCGGGGCCTGAAGCGGCTCGGCGCTGCGGGCGACGGCGCTGCCGCCGGACCAGAGGTCGGCGTACAGGTCGGCGTTGTCCTTGATCAGCAGGTAGTAGGTCTGCCCGGCGGTGAGCCCGTCGATGCTGAAGGTGAGGTCGCCGGCGACGGAGTGGTTCCCGAGGAGCCCCGCCTCGCTCGACCAGACCTCGACGTTCAGGAGGGCGCCGCGGGGAGTGGTGGTCGCGATCGAGCCGTCGGCCTCCTCGACCACGACACGGCCGCTGATCGACGCCGCAGCGCTCGCACGGGCGGCGCTCGGCGCCTCGTCCGGCACGGCGGGCAGGGGGGACTCGGCGCTGGGCTGCCAGAGAGGCTGCCCCTCGGGGAGCACGATCGAGCGGGGCGCGTCGGAGGCGGCGCCGAATGCGGCGACGGGGGCGGCCGACGGCGCGGCCGCCGATGCGGCGGAGGCGAGCGGGCTGGAGGTGATCGCCAGGGCGGCGACGAGGACCGCGGAGGCGGCGGACCTCAGAACGAGCGGGGACACGGCGGAGTGCCTGCTTCCAGGAGGAGGTCGCCCTGCGGCCGACCCGGCGGAGGGGATCGCGCTCATGCTAGCGGCGGCCCGCGCCCCGTCGTCCTCCCCGATCAGGGGTCAGGAGACAGGCGGCGCGACGAGGATGTCGTCCCACTCCAGAGCGCGCTCGAACCGGAAGCCGTGCCGCTCGTAGAGGCGGCGGGCGTCGCTGCGCTTCAGCACGTCGAGCCGGAAGGGCAGACCCGGCCGCGCC
This sequence comes from Rathayibacter sp. AY1F8, assembly GCF_002932165.1. Taxonomy (NCBI): domain Bacteria; kingdom Bacillati; phylum Actinomycetota; class Actinomycetes; order Micrococcales; family Microbacteriaceae; genus Rathayibacter; species Rathayibacter sp. AY1F8. Next base: position 90,154 of record NZ_PSVB01000009.1, on the reverse strand, counting down.
TCCTCCGCCATCACCCGGCGCAGGACGGCGCCGCCGACTCCGCGTCCCTGTGCGTGCGGCGCCAGGTAGAAGTGCTCGATCCAGACCGCGTCCGGCTCGACCCGCGCGGCGATGCTCCCGGCGAAGGCGCCGTCGAGCTCGATCACCCGGGTGAGCTCGGGCCGGTAGCCGTCGAGGAAGCGGTGCCGCACGCGGTGCTCGTCGTAGCGGTCGAGCGTCTCGAGCGACGGGCGCATGACGACCGCGCGCAGCTCGGCGATCGCTGCCGCGTCCTCCGCGGTCGCGGGGCGGAGCGACCAGCCGGCGTCGTCGGCCACGGTCAGCGGCCGCGGGGCTTGCGGGTGCGCCGCACCGCCGGCGCGGACGCCTTGGCGCGGGCCGGCTTCTTCTTGCCGCCGCCGGCCCTCTCCGCCTTCTCGCGCGCCTCCCGCGCCTTCGCCTTGGCGGCCTTCGCCCGCGACTCGACCTTCGGCGTCGCGGCGGTTCCGCGCGTGGTGTTCGCGCTGCGGCCGCGGACGACTCCGATGAAGTCCTCGACGTCGTCGCCCTTGTCGTCCGTCACCCAGGCGAGGCGGACGGAGGAGGGAGCGACGCCGGTCACCGGCACCGCGGTGACGTCCTTGCGGCTGTGCACGCGCGCCACCGACTGCGGCACGATCAGCACGCCCACGCCGGCCGCGACCTGCTCGACCGCGTCGTCGAGGCCGGCCATGCGCGGCAGCGGGCGCCGCGAGCCGTCCGCGAGCTCCTCGGCGACCGCGGCCCACTCCGGCACGTCCTCCGGATCCTGGAGGAGGTGCTCGCCGGCCAGCTCGGCGACCTCGAGCTCGTCCGCGGCGGCCAGGGCGTGCTCGCGGCCGACGACGGCGACGGGCTGCTCGTCGTAGAGATGGATGGAGCTGAGGGCGGAGGAGGAGACGTCGCCGCGGACGAACGACAGCTGCGCGCGGCCGTCGAGCAGCGCCTGCTCCTGATCGCGCTCGGCGACGACGGTGATGCGCAGCGGGAGATCGGAGCGGCGCTGGCCCCAGACGCGGGTCCACTTGGTGGGGGTGACGCCGGGCACGAGGGCGACGGCGAGCACGGGGCCGGCGGGGACGGCGTCCTCGGCGTCGGAGTCGGCGGCGTCGGAGTCGGCGGCGTCGTCGACATCGCTGTTCCCGGCGTCGCTGTCCTCGGCGTCGAGGTCGGCGGAGTCGAGGTGGTCGGAGTCGAGGTCGTCGGAGTCGCCGTCCTCGGAGGCGCCGTCCGTGTCGTCCGACTCGGCTCCGGCGCCGACCGCACCCGATCCGGCCGACGCGTCGACAGCCGCCGCGTCCGCCTCGCCCTCCGGACGCCCCTCCGCCTCGGGAGCGGCCTGCGGGTCGACGGTCTCGGGCTGCTCGCTCATCCCCTCAGGGTAGGTGGTCCGCGCCGCGCCGGTAGGGTTGCCGCATGGCCAAGGCGACACAGACGATGAAGGCTGCGACCGCGGCGAAGAAGCTGCAGGTCTACCTGCCCGCGACCCCGGAGGAGTTCCAGGAGTCGGCGATCACGCGCGAGCAGTACGACGAGCTCGCCGCGAACCCGCCCGCCTGGCTCGTGCAGCTCCGTGAGGAGGGGCCGCACCCGCGCTCCGTCATCGCCTCCCGGCTGAACGTCTCCATCTCGGGGCTCGCCCGCGGCGGCGTCACCGAGGCGCTGACCACTCCCGAGATCCAGGCCCTGCTCGACGAGGTCCCCGAGTGGCTGCGCGTCGAGCAGAACCGCTACGCGGAGGTCCGCCGCGAGCAGGCCCGCATCAAGTCCGAGCGCGCCGCCAAGGCCGCCGACTGATCGCTCTCCCGCCTGCGGGACCCCGATCCGGCGCGGGCGACGTGGCCTGCGGACCGGAGCGGGATCCCGCCGAGGAGAGCCGCGCGGCTACTGGTTCGAGAACGCGGCGTCGAACGACGCGGTCGGGGTCCTCCAGAGCAGCGAGCGGATGAAGCCGACGGCCTCCTTCGCGCCGTGGAGGCGGTCCATCCCGGCGTCCTCCCACTCGATGGAGATCGGGCCGGAGTAGCCGATCGACTCCAGCGCGCGGAACGCGTCCTCCCACGGGACGTCGCCGTGCCCCGTCGAGACGAAGTCCCAGCCGCGGCGCGGGTCGCCCCACGGCAGGTGCGCGCCGAGCACGCCGGCGCGGCCGTTCTTCGGGCGCAGGCGGGTGTCCTTGCAGTCGACGTGGTAGATCCGGTCCTTGAAGTCGACGATGAAGCCGACCGGGTCGATGTCCTGCCACATCATGTGCGACGGGTCCCAGTTGAAGCCGAAGGCCGGGCGGTGCCCGATCGCCTCGAGGGTGCGCACGCTCGACCAGTAGTCGTAGGCGATCTCGGACGGGTGCACCTCGTGCGCGTAGACCACGCCGTTCGCGTCGAACTCGTCGAGGATCGGGTTCCAGCGGGTCGCGAAGTCCTCGTACCCCTCGTCGATCACGGAGGCCGGCACCGGCGGGAACTGCGCCACGTAGGGCCAGATCTTCGAGCCGGTGAAGCCGACGACCACGTCCACGCCGAGCTTGCGGGCGACCCGCGCCGAGCGCTTCATGTCCTCGGCGGCGCGCTGACGCACCCCCTCCGCGTCGCCGTCGCCCCAGGTGTAGTCGCGCACGAGTGCCTTGTGGCGGAAGTCGATCGGGTCGTCGCAGACGGCCTGGCCGGTGAGGTGGTTCGAGATGGCGAAGACCTCGAGGCCGTAGCGGTCGAGGATCTCCAGGCGCGAAGCGGCGTAGGCGTCGTCCTCGTCCGCGCGCTTGAGGTCGAGGTGGTCGCCCGAGGCCGCGATCTCGAGGCCGTCGTAGCCCCACTCGGCGGCGAGTCGGGCGACCTCCTCGAAGGGCAGATCGGCCCACTGCCCGGTGAACAGCGTCACGGGGTGGGTGGCGGGGTAGGTCTTCTCGTCGCTCATGCGGCGATCTCCGTCCGGTCGTCGGCGGCGGGCACGGTCACCCAGACGCCTGTCTCGGCCGCGTCGAGCACGGCCTCGGTGATGCGCGCCGCGCGGAGGCCGTCGGCGAAGGTCGGCAGACCCTCCACGTCGGCGCCCGCCACGGCGGCGTAGGTGTCGCGGGCGAACGCCGTGAAGGCGTCCTGGTAGCCCATCGGATGACCGCTCGGCACGATCGAGAGCCGGGCCGCGTCGGGCGCGAGGATCGAGGCGTCGCGCGGCACCAGCAGGGCGCTGTCGCGCCGGCCGACCCACAGCGTCTCGGGGAGCTCCTGCTCGAAGCGCAGCGACTCCTCCAGCCCGGACACCTCGAGCACCAGCTCGTTGCGGTGGCCCGCGGTGACCTGCGAGACGAGGAGCGTGCCGACGGCGCCGCCCTCGAGCCGGACGATCAGGCCGGCCACGTCCTCGGTGCTCACCGGGCGGCCGCCGCGCTCGGCGTGGACGGTGCTCGTGATCGCGGCGAGCGAGTCGATCCGGTCGCCGGTGACGAACTCCAGCAGGTCGACCAGGTGCGAGCCGATGTCGCCGAAGGCGCGCGAGCGGCCGCCGGCGGCCGGGTCGACGCGCCAGTTGTCGTCGGAGGCGCCCAGCAGCCAGTCCTGGAGGTAGCTCCCGCGGACGGTGACCAGGCGGCCGGTCTCGCCGGAGGCGACGCGGGCACGGGCCTCGCGCACCATCGGGTGGAAGCGGTAGGCGAACGGGACGGTCGCCACCACGCCGGCGGAGGACGCGGCCGCAGCGAGCGACTCCGCCTCCCGCAGCGTCGCGGCGAGCGGCTTCTCGCACACCACGTGCTTGCCCGCCTCGATCGCCGCGAGCGCGAGTGCGGCGTGCGTGGCGTTCGGGGTGCAGACGTGCACGAGGTCGATGCTCTCGTCCTCGATCAGGGCCCGGGCGTCCGGGTAGGCGCGCTCGACGCCGAGCTCGGCCGCCGCCCGCTCGCCCTTCTCCGGGGTGGAGGAGGCGACTCCGGCGAGCACCGCTCCGGCGCTGCGGGCCGCGCGGCTGTGCACGGCCGCCATGAAGCCGCCGCCGAGCACGCCGACGCGCAGGGGCGCGGGCATCAGGAGAGGGTCGCTTCGGTCGGGTCCCAGCTCTCGGGCAGTGCGGGGCGGGGCGTCACGGAGCTCGTGACGAGGACCTTCTCGCCGGTCTCGGCGGCCTCGAGGAGCGAGAGCATCACGTCGGTGACGTGGTACGCGAGGTCTCCCGAGGCGGCCTCGGGGCGGTCGGCCCGGATCGCACGGGCGAGCTCGAGCACGCCGGTGCCGCGGGAGGCGGTCGAGCCGGTCGCCGCGATGACCTCCGGCTCGGCGGACCCGCGGCGGTGCAGGGTGATCTCTCCGTCGTGCTGGTTCGGGTCGGGGAGGACGAGGGTGCCCTCGGAGCCGTTGATCTCGACGAAGCCGGTGCGCGGCAGGCTCGACTCGAAGCTCCACACGCCCTGGGCCGAGGCCCCGGACTCGAAGCGGAGCAGCCCGCCGATGTGCGTCGGGATGGTCACCGGGAACTCGGTGCCCTCCTTCGGGCCGGAGCCCACGACGCGGGTGGCGCGGGCCTGGGACGAGACGGCGGTGACGCTCTCGACGGGGCCGAGGTTCTGCACGAGCGTGGTGATGTAGTACGGGCCCATGTCCAGCAGCGGTCCGCCGCCCTCGGCGAAGTAGAACTCCGGGTTCGGGTGCCACGACTCGGGGCCGGGGCCCTGGAAGAGGGTGAGGGCGGAGAGCGGCGTGCCGATGGCTCCGCTCTCGATCACGCGCTGCGCCGTCTGGAGGCCCGCGCCCAGGAAGGTGTCGGGAGCGGTCGCGACGCGCAGCCCCTTGTCCTTTGCCAGCGCGAGCAGCTCGATCCCGCTGTCGCGGTCGAGCGAGAAGGGCTTCTCGGTCCACACGTGCTTGCCCGCCTCGACCGCGCGGCGCGCGACCTCGACGTGCGCGGCCGGGATCGTGAGGTTCACGACGATCTCGATGCCCTCGTGCGCGAGGAGCTCCTCGACGGTGCCGGAGGCGGGGACGCCGAAGGCCTCGGCCTGGGTCCTCGCCCGCTCGAGGTCGATGTCGGCGACGAAGAGCACCTCGAGGTCGGGGAAGACGGTGAGGTTGGTCAGGTACTGGGTGCTGATGTTGCCGGCGCCGATGACGCCGACGCCCACGCGGCCGGTGCCGCTCATGCGCCGAGCCCCGAGACGTAGCGGTGGGCCGACTCCAGGCCCTCGAAGATGTCGCCGGCGTAGGCGTCGAACTCCAGCACGGGCAGGGCCTGCGGAGCGGCGGCGAGGATCGCCGGGACGTCCATCGCGCCCTCGCCCGCGGGCAGCTGCTCCTGGGTGTCGGCCGAGATCGGGCCGTCCTTCACGTGCAGGAAGCGCACCTGGTCGCCGAGGCGTCCGAGCACCTCGACCGGGTCGTCGCCGCCGACGGCCGCCCAGTAGGTGTCGAGCTCGAGGACCATGCGCGGGTCGAGCAGGCCCGCGAGGTGCTCGAAGGCGCTGCGGCCGTCGACGCGGTTCTCGAACTCGAAGGCGTGGTTGTGGTAGCCGAGCACCAGGCCGCGGGCGGCGGCGGAGTCGACCAGCGCGTTCAGCTCGTCGGCGATGCGGGCGACGTCGTCCGCGGTGGTCCAGCGGGTCGGGTCGACGTAGGGGTCGATCACGGTCTCGACGCCGAGCGAGGCGGCCGTGTCGAGGATCTCGTCGACGGTGGCGTCGCCCTGAGGGCCGAGGAGGCGCGCGTGGGCGCTGGGAGCGCGCAGTCCGCTGGCCGGGAGCGCTACGCGGTAGGCGTCGGCCAGGTCGACGAACCCGAAGAGCTCGACCGTGGTGAAGCCGATCGCCGCGAGGCGGTCGAGGGTGGCGGGAAGATCGGCCGCGAGCGGCTCGCGCACCGAGTACAGCTGGACAGAGAGGTCTGGGGGTGTGGCCACCGGTGGGGCTCCTGATCGCATCGGAAGGTGTGCCTCGAACCCTACGCGGACTTTTGCTCACGGACAAGCAAAACTAGCCCTGCGCGCCCGCCAAGTCGGGCGCCCGCCGCACAGAAGCACGGGCGCTGTGGTTGACTCTGGCCATGTCCCCGCGCCGCCGCATCACCGTCAGCGCGGTCGGCGAGCTGCTGCTCCTGCTGGCCGACGGGGCGCCCCGGACGCGGGCCGACGTGGTCGCCGAGACGGGCCTGCCGCGCGCGGCCGTCTCCGCCCAGCTCGACGTCCTCACCGCCTCCGGCCTGGTCGCCCGACAGGACGACGCCCCCTCCTCCGGCGGCCGTCCCGCCGCCCGCGTGGCCTTCGACCCCCGGGCGCGCAGCCTCCTCGCCGTCGACCTGGGCGCCGCGCACGCCGTCGTCGCCCTGACCGACCTCGACGGCACGGTCCTCGCCCGCCGCCGCGAGAGCATCGCCATCGCCGACGGCCCCCTCGCCGTCCTCGGCCACGCCCTCGACGTCGCCGCGGCCCTGCTCGGCCGGACTCCGGCGGCCGGCCCGCTCGCGGGAGTCGGCGTCGGCGTCCCCGGACCCGTCGAGCACGCGACGGGCCGCCCGGTGAAGCCGCCGATCATGCCCGGCTGGGACCGCTTCGACATCCCGGAGTTCGTCGGCCGCCGCCTCCCCGTACCCGTCCTCGTCGACAACGACGTGAACCTGCTGGCGCTCGGCGAGCACGCCGACCACTACGCCGACGTGGACGACCTCCTCTACGTGAAGGTCTCCACCGGCATCGGAGCCGGGATCGTCAGCGGCGGCGCCCTGCAGCGCGGAGCCCTCGGAGCCGCGGGCGACCTGGGCCACGTGCAGGTCCCCGGCGACCGCGGCGAGGCCGACCTCGAGGCGATCGCGAGCGGCTCGGCGATCGCCCGCCGGCTGACCGAGTCCGGGATCGACGCCGCCAGCACCTCCGACGTCGTCACCCTGCTGACCGGCGGGGACCCCACCACCGTCGAGCTCACGCGCGCCGCCGGCCGCGACATCGGCGAGGTGCTCGCCACCTGCGTGAACCTCCTGAATCCGTCCGTCATCGTCGTCGGCGGCAGCATCGCCCAGGCCAGCCACGAGGTCCTCGCCGGGGTCCGCGAGGTCGTCTACCGCCGCTCCCTCCCCCTGGCGACCCGCGCGCTCGACATCGTGCAGGCCGCGGCCCAGGGCGGAGGCGTCCGCGGTGCCGCCCTGATGGTCCGGCGCCACCTCCTCTCCCCCGCGCACGTCGACGCCTTCCTCGACGCCTGAGCCGCCGGCGCGGGCCGTCGCGCCCCGGTGAGAGGGCGCGGGTCGGCGTGCCGATTCGACCGGGCGCCGCAGGGGGCAGAGAATGAATCGGTGCCCGACCTGCAGCTCTCCTTCCCCTGGGAGACGCAGCCCGTCTTCACGGACGCCGAGCCCCCGCACCTCCGGAGGGTCGTCGCCGACTCCTCGGACCGCGTCGCCTGGCTCCGCGCCCGCTCGCGCGGCATCACGGCGACCGACGTCGCCCGCCTCTCCTCCCCCGCCGCGATCGGCAAGGCAGCGCTCGACAAGCTCTACGGCACCGGCTTCGGCGGCAACGCCTTCACCGACCACGGCCGCGCCCGCGAGCCCGAGATCGCCGCCTGGGTGCGGAGCGAGCACGCGATCGAGCCCAGCAGCACCCTCTTCCACGCGAGCCAGGAGCGGCGGCACCTCGCCACGCCCGACGGCATCGGCCTCCGCGAGGACGGCCGGCTCGAGCTCTGCGAGATCAAGACCACGACGAAGCCGTGGCGGAGCATCCCGCGCCACTACCTGCGGCAGGTCTTCTGGCAGCAGTACGTCCTCGGCGCCGAGCGCACGCTCGTCGTCTGGGAGCAGCACCGCGACTTCGTGCCGATCGAGGGCGAGCCGAACTCCCGCTGGGTCGACCGCGACGAGGACGAGATCCACATCCTCGTGCGGCTGGCGGGGATGCTGATGGCCGAGCTGCACGAGCGGACGCGCGCCCGGTGACGGTCCTCCTCCTGCACGGCCTGGGCGGCGACCGCTCCCAGCCGCTGGGGCTGCTGCGCTCCGCCCTCCCCGCCGGCAGCGAGGTCATCGCTCCGGACGTCCGCGCCCACGGCGCCTCCGAACTGCTCGGCGCGCCCGGCGACTTCGCCCTCGAGGCGCTCGCCGACGAGGTGACGGAGGAGATCGTGCGCTCCGGAGCCGCGCACAAGCCGCTCACGGTGCTCGGCATCTCGATGGGCGCGGCGATCGCCCTGCGCCTCGCCGTCCGACGCGTGCTGCCGATCGACCGCGCCGTCTTCGTGCGTCCCGCCTTCACCGCCGAGCCGCTGCCCGAGAACCTCACCGTGTTCCCCGTCATCGCGCAGCTGCTGCACGACCACGGCGCGAAGCGCGGCGAGCGGATGTTCCGCGCCTCGGGCCTGTTCGCGCGCGCCGCCGAGGTGTCCCCCGCGTCGGCGGAGGCGCTGACGCTGCAGTTCCGCTCCCCGCGCGCGGCCGAGCGCGCCGTCCGGCTCGCCCAGATCCCGCGGAACGCCGCCTACCGCGACTCCGGAGAGCTGGGCGAGGTCATCGCGCGCACCCTGGTGATCGCGGCCGAGCGCGACCCCGTGCACCCGGTCGAGGTCGCGGAGGCGTGGGCTAGGGCTCTTCCGGATGCGGACTGCGAGCGGGTGCCGTCGCGGGACGAGGGCTTCGCCGCTCAGCAGGACCGGATCCGCGGGCACGTCCGCGGCTGGCTCGCTCGGCGCTGAGGTCCTCGAGCGCGAGCACCAGGCCGACGAACGCGAGCCAGAGCACTGCGATCGCCGTCGCCACGAACTCGAGCGTGCCGCCGAGCCGCAGCCACACGCGCAGGAGCGACAGGATCCCACCCGTCCCGGCGACGACCGCCACCGAGATCCCGGCGGCGAGCGAGAGCCGCGCGACCGCAGGGCGCCCCCGCACGGTCGCCAGCTGGAGCATCGCGGCGCAGGCGGCCCCGAAGCCCAGCACGGCGGCCGAGGTGTGGATGAGGTCCTGCCAGCGGAAGGCCGGCCCGACCGGCAGCGGGCAGCCCGCCGTGCAGGTCACCTGCGAGGCGAGCGCGAAGCAGGCGGCCGCCAGGAGGATGGCGCCCGCCGGGCGGAGGGCGGGCAGCAGGCGGGCGCGCACGGGCCAGGCGCCCGCGGCGATCAGCGCACCGCCGGCCGCCACGAGCAGAAGGGCGGCCTCGAAGGCGCCCGCCGTCGGCAGGTCCGGCGCGCCCATCTCGCTGACGTAGACCCAGCGGCTGGTGCCGATGCTGATCCGGGCGGCCAGGAGGACCACGAGCCCGGCCAGGACAAGGAGGGCACCGCCGACCAGCAGGGTACGTCGGCGTCGCATCCCCTCATCGTGCCAGACCGGGCGCCCGCGGCTCCGCGCGCCAATCTTCTCCCGAGGGTGACACCCCCGTAACAGCGCCGACTCATTGCCTCGATTGACTGGTCGCGGCGTCGGATGCGGGGATCGGGGGCGACGTCCTCGGCACGCTCCACCCGCACGCCTCAGCGACAGGAAAGGCGACGATGCACACCAGCGCGCTCGGGCACGGCCTCGCGATCGGCGAGATCCCGGAGGAGGTCGTCCTCCCCGACACGATGACGGCGGCGGTGATCGACGCGCCGGGCGACGCCTCCGCCCTGCACCTGGCGACCGTGCCGACACCCTCCGCCATCAACGCCGAGTTCACCGTGAAGGTGGTCGCGGCCGGCGTGAACCCGCTCGACGCGAAGACGCGCGCGGGCCAGGGGGTCGCCTCGCAGATCGCCTCCTACCCGGCGGTCCTCGGCCACGACTTCTCGGGCGTCGTCGTCTCGAGCCCCTACCCGGCGCATCCGCTGCGGCCGGGCGACGAGGTCTACGGCTTCGTCATGGTGCCGCGCTACTCGGGCTCCTACGCGGAGTACGTCAGCGTGCCGAGCGTCTCCATCGCGCGGAAGCCGTCGACGCTCTCGCACGTCGAAGCGGCCGGCGTCCCGCTCGCGGCGCTCACCGCCTGGGGCATGGTCGTCGAGCTCGCCAAGGCGCACGAGGGCCAGCGGATCCTCATCCACGCCGGGTCGGGCGGAGTCGGCCACTTCGCGGTGCAGTTCGCCGCCTACTTCGGCGCCTCGGTGATCGCGACCGGCTCGACCCGCAACCTCCAGTGGCTGCACGAGCTCGGCGCCGCGCAGGTGATCGACCACACCGCCGAGCGCTTCGACGAGCTGCTGTCCGGCGTCGACGTGGTCATCGATCTGGTCGGCAACGTCCACGACGACACGGGCTCGCGCTCGCTGAGGGTCCTCCGCCCCGGGGGCCTGATCGTGAACGCGCCCACCGGGAGCTGGCCCGGGTTCTTCGAGGAGGCGGCCGCTGCGGGCGTGCGCGCCTCCACCTACCGCGTCGCTCCCGACGGGGCGACCCTCGGCGTGGTCTCGCGCCTTCTCGAGTCGGGCGACGTCCGCGTCTTCATCGACGGCATCTTCCCCCTCGCCCGCGCCTGCGAGGCGCACGAGCAGCTCGAGACGGGCCACACCCGCGGCAAGATCGTCCTCACCGTCTCCGAGGGCTGACCTCGGCGAGAGGCCACTCGGATACGCCGCGCGGAGCGGGTCGCGTACCCGGGTGGCGTCTCGCGGGGAGGGTCAGGCGAGAGAGCGCTCGAGGACGAAGTCGTCCTCCCAGCGGTCGCCGACGAGGAAGCGCTTGCGGCCGACGACCGCGAAGCCGTGCTTGGAGTAGAACCGCTGAGCACGCGCGTTCTCCTCGTTGACGCCGAGCCAGACGCCCGCGGCACCGTGTGCCCGCGCCTCCTCGAGGGTCGCGGCCATCAGCGCGGCCGCCGCTCCGGAGCCGTGCCGGCCGGGCAGGAGGTAGAACTTGCTGAGCTCGACGGTCGGACGCAGCCGGATCGCCGCGACGACGTCGGCGTCGGCGGGCTCCCCGCGCACGAGCATCGCGTAGCCGGTCAGCGCGCCGGAGTCGTCGTCGACCAGGAGCGAGCGGAGCGGATCGGCGAGGTGGTCGCGGAAGCGCTCGACCGAGAGCACGGTGCGCACGAATTCGGCCTTCGCCTCCGCGGTGGTGTGCGGCGGGCAGGCCAGTGGGAAGGTCGCGGCGGCCAGCTCGGCCAGGGCGTCGGCGTCGGCGGGGGACGCCCGGCGGACGGTCACGGGAGGCGCGACGGAGCGGAGCGGCGGATCACCGGTCCAGTATGCCGGGACGACGAAGGAGGGGGCCCGCCGAAGCGGACCCCCTCCTCACGTCAGTGCGTGCTCGGCTCAGGCCAGGACGTTGACGTCCAGCGGGATGCCGGGGCCGAAGGTCGTCGAGACGGCGGCCTTCTGGATGTAGCGGCCCTTCGAGGAGGACGGCTTGAGGCGGAGGATCTCGTCGAGCGCGGTCTTGAAGTTCTCCTGGAGCTGCTCCTCGGTGAACGCGGCCTTGCCCACGACGAGGTGCACGTTGGCGTGCTTGTCGACGCGGAACTCGATCTTTCCGCCCTTGATCTCGGTCACGGCCTTCGCCACGTCCGGGGTCACGGTGCCGGTCTTCGGGTTGGGCATGAGGCCGCGGGGGCCGAGCACCTTTCCGAGACGGCCGACCTGGCCCATGAGCTCCGGGGTCGAGACGGCGGAGTCGAACGAGGTGTACCCGCCCGCGACCTTCTCGATGAGCTCGGCGCCGCCGACCTCGTCGGCACCGGCGGCCAGCGCGGCCTCGGCGGCCGGACCGGTCGCGAACACGATGACGCGGGCGGTCTTGCCCGTGCCGTGGGGCAGGATGACCGTGCCGCGGACCATCTGGTCGGCCTTGCGGGGGTCGACACCGAGCTTGAGGGCGACCTCGACGGTGCTGTTGAACTTGGCGGAACCGGTCTCGCGGGCGAGCGCGACGGCCTCGTCGGCCGTGTAGAACTTGCCCTCTTCGAGCTTGGCCGCGGCGGCCCGGTAGGCCTTCGACTTCTGTGCCATGTTGTTTCTCCTTGAAACGAGAATGTGGTTCTAGAGCCTGGCGGGCTCTCCCACGGGGGTGATGGAGTTCTGGTGGTGCCGCGATCGCGGCCGTGACTGCTGCTCGCGGGAGGCGGAGAGGTCGTGCGGAGGCGTTTCCGGACCGGGCGTGCGACCCCGCTGAGGGGCCGCCGTCGGGTTCTCGAGGCTTCCGCGGTGGGTCCGCGCCGGTGGGCGCGTCGCTCCCGCCGTCGAGCAGCGCGTCGCGCTACTCGACCGTGATGCCCATCGAGCGGGCGGTGCCGGCGATGATCTTCGCGGCGGCGTCGATGTCGTTGGCGTTCAGGTCGACCTGCTTCGCCTCGGCGATCTCGCGGACCTGCGCCTGGGTGAGCTTCGCGACCTTCACGGTGTGCGGGGTCGAGGAGCCCTTGGCGACGCCGGCGGCCTTCTTGATGAGCTCCGCCGCGGGTGGGGTCTTCAGCACGAAGGTGAACGAGCGGTCCTCGTAGACGGTGATCTCGACGGGGATGACGTTGCCGCGCTGCGACTCGGTCTGCGCGTTGTACGCCTTGCAGAACTCCATGATGTTGACGCCGTGCTGACCGAGCGCCGGACCGATCGGGGGCGCGGGGTTGGCCGCGCCGGCCTTGATCTGGAGCTTGATCAGGCCGGTGACCTTCTTCTTGGGGGCCATTCTGATTCCTTTTCTCAGGGTTCGAGCGGTCGGGGGCTCCCGGCCGCTCTCCCGCGCATCCGACGGTGCCGGATCGCGGTGGAGGAGGGTCGTCCGGCGCGCACAGGGGCGGGCGCCGACACGAAAACCCGTACGAGCTTACACGAGCGGGGCCACCCCCGACAGGGCGGAGGAGGGGCCGACGCCCGGGGGCGCGTGGGGCGGTGCCGGAGGGGGCGCCGCCCGGAACGGCGAACGCCCCCTCCGACGTGCGGAGGGGGCGTTCACGCGGCGCGGAGGCGACGCGTCAGAGCTTGGTGACCTGGTCGAACGACAGCTCGACCGGGGTCTCGCGCTCGAAGAGCGAGACGAGCACGGTGAGCTTGCCGCTCTCGGGCTTGATCTCGCTGATCGAGCCGGGAAGACCCGCGAACGAGCCCTCCTTGATGGTGATGGTCTCGCCGATCTCGAAGTCGACCTCGGCGGGCAGCACGCGCTGGGCCTGCTTCTGGCCCTTGGCGCCGGAGGTCTTCGAGGGGGCGACGTCCTTGATCTCGACGAGGCTCTTCAGCATCGTGAAGGCCTCCTCGAAGCGCAGCGGGGTCGGGTTGTGGGCGTTGCCCACGAAGCCGGTGACGCCCGGCGTGTGGCGGACGACCGACCACGAGTCCTCGTTGAGGTCCATGCGCACCAGCACGTAGCCGGGGATGCGCACGCGGGTGACCATCTTGCGCTGGCCGTTCTTGATCTCGACCACGTCCTCCATCGGGACCTGGACCTCGAAGATGTAGTCCTCGGCCTCGAGCGAGACCTTGCGGTTCTCGATGTTGGACTTCACGCGCTTCTCGAAGCCGGCGTAGGAGTGGATGACGTACCACTTGCCCGGCTTGCCGCGCAGCTCGGTGCGGAAGGCCTCGTACGGGTCGATGTCGGCGAGGTCCTCACCGGCGGCCTCGGCGTCCTCGGCGGCGACCTCGGCCTCGTCCTCGACGGCCTCGAGGGCCGCTTCGGCCTCCTCGACGGTGTCGATGTGCGCGGCCTCGTCGACCGCGGAGTCGGCCTCGGGGTCGTCGACGGAGCCGATGGCGTCCAGCGCTGCCTCGAGGTCGGAGGCGAGGTCGTCCTCGGACTCGTTCTCGTCGATGATGCTCAGCGCACCCTGCTCGGCGGGCTCGACGGCGTCCTCAGCCTGCGACTGGACGTCGCCCTCCTGCTCCTCCTCGACCTCCGACGACTGCTCGGCAGCCGTCGCCCAGTCGACGTCGTCGCGGTTTCTGTCAGACACTCGTCACAACTCTCTCTCGATCGATCGGTCGCGCCCCTCGGGGCGCGTCCCGCTGTCGCCGGCACCCTCCGCTCGCGCGGCCCAGATGCTCTCGGGTCAGGCGGCGGGTGTGCCGAACACGTACGTCACGGCCAGGGCGAACACCCAGTCGAGGAAGGACACCAGCGCCATCATGATGACGACGAAGATCAGCACGACCACGACGTAGTTGCCCAGCTCCTTGCGGGTGGGCGTCACGACCTTCTTCAGCTCGGCGATGACCTGCCGGATGAAGAGGGCGATGCGCGCGAACGGGTTGCGCCGCGCGGCTCGCTGCTGATTGGCGATCGCGACGACGTCCTCGCTCGGCTCGTCGACTGCTTTCCCGGCCACCTGCACGCACCTTTCCCGCACCGGAACCTCCGGTGTGGCCGACCGCCCGTCATGGGCGGCCCTGGACCGATGACCGCAGCGTCGCGGGGACCGCGTGCGACGGGCATCGATGTGCAGGGCGGACAGGGCTCGAACCTGCAACCTGCGGTTTTGGAGACCGCTGCTCTACCAATTGAGCCACCGCCCTATGGATGCCGTTGCGAGCATCCGAGGAGGAGACCGACCCGCCGCCCCACCGCCGCGACCCTCGCGGGCGCTGTGGATGAGGGCAGAGATCGACTACCTCGGACGAGTGTACGTGGACCCGCAGGGCGTGTCCAGCCGAGCGGCGGGGGGCCTCGGAGCCCCGTGCGCGCGCAGGATACGCTGGCCGTCGTGTCCTCCACCACGCGCATCTCCGCCCGCATCGCCGCCATCGCCGAGTCCGCCACTCTGAAGGTCGACGCCAAGGCGAAGGCCCTCCAGGCTCAGGGCCGCCCGGTCGTGTCCTACGCCGCCGGCGAGCCCGACTTCCTCACTCCCGAGCACATCGTCGAGGCCGCCTCGGCCGCCGTGCTCGACCCGAGGAACTACCGCTACACCCCCGCGGCGGGCCTCCCCGACCTCCGCGCTGCCATAGCTGAGAAGACGGCGCGCGACTCCGGATGGGCCGTCGACCCCTCGCAGGTCGTGGTCACCAACGGCGGCAAGCAGGCCGTCTACCAGGCCTTCCAGACCCTCCTCGACGACGGCGACGAGGTGCTGGTGCCGACCCCGTACTGGACCACCTACCCCGAGGCGATCAAGCTCGCCGGCGGCGTTCAGGTGGACGTGTTCGCGGGCGCCGACCAGGGCTACCTGGTCACCGTCGAGCAGCTGGAGGCCGCGCGCACCGAGCGCACCAAGGTGCTCCTGTTCGTCTCCCCCTCCAATCCCACCGGCGCCGTCTACTCGGCCGAGCAGACCCGCAAGATCGGCGAGTGGGCCGAGGAGCACGGCCTCTGGATCATCGCCGATGAGATCTACCAGAACCTCGTCTACTCCACCGGCGACCAGGACGACGCGAGCCCGCTCGAGCACGCGACCTCGATCGTCGAGGCGGTGCCGGCCCTGCGCGACCGGACGATCCTCGTCAACGGCGTCGCGAAGACCTACGCGATGACCGGCTGGCGCGTCGGATGGATGGTCGGCCCGGCCGACGCGATCAAGGGCGCCTCGAACCTGCAGTCGCACCTCTCGAGCAACGTCTCGAACATCTCGCAGCGCGCCGCGATCGCCGCCCTCACCGGCCCGCAGGAGCCGGCCGAGGAGATGCGCCTGGCCTTCGACCGCCGCCGCCGCACCATCGTCGCCGAGCTGAACGCGATCGACGGGATCGAGTGCCCCACCCCCGGCGGCGCGTTCTACGTCTACCCCGACGTGAACGGGCTGCTGAACCGCGAGTGGAACGGCACCACCCCGACGACCTCCCTCGAGCTCGCCGACCTCATCCTCGAGCAGGCCGAGGTCGCCACCGTCCCCGGGGAGGCCTTCGGACCGAGCGGCTACCTCCGCCTGTCCTACGCCCTCGGCGACGACGCGCTCCTCGAGGGCGTGCGCCGCTTGCAGCGGCTCTTCGGCAACGTCTAGCCCCTCTCCTCCTGCGTCGTCGATAGGCCGCGGCCGGCTCGACGACGAGGTGCGTCGCAGAGAGCGGGATGCGCAGCGCGGACGACGATCCGCCGACACGCGGATCGCCGGTCGCCGCTCGACCGTGCCTCACGGTGACCGGCGGGTACTGCGACGCGCCTGTCCGACAGGTGAGGGGTGCCTGGCATCTCGGGGCGGGGAGGGCAAGAGGGAGGCGGAAATCGGGGATCACTGTCGCCGGAGGGGTGCGACAGGGCACGCTGTGACGATGAGCGAAGACCACGCCGTCCGAGTCCGCGACCTGCGGAAGGACTACGGGGGCGCTCCGGCGGTCGCGGGAGTCTCCTTCGACATCCACCGGGGCGAGACCTTCGCGCTCCTCGGCCCCAACGGCGCCGGGAAGTCGACGACCATCGAGATCCTCGAGGGCTACCGCGACCGCTCCGGCGGCGAGGTGTCGGTGCTCGGGGTCGACCCGCGCCACGGCGACCTGGCGTGGAAGGCGCGTCTGGGGATCGTCCTGCAGTCCAGCGGCGAGTCCGGCAACGCGACGGTCCGCGAGCAGATCGCGCACTTCGCCAGCCTCTATCCGCGACCTCGCGACGTCGACGAGACCATCGAGGCCGTCGGGCTGACGTCCAAGGCCCGCTCGCGCATCGGGCGCCTCTCGGGCGGCCAGCGCCGCCGCGTCGACGTCGCCCTCGGCATCATCGGCCGCCCCGAGCTGGTGTTCCTCGACGAGCCCACCACGGGCTTCGACCCCGAGGCCCGCCACTCCTTCTGGGACCTGATCGCTCTGCTCAAGAGCGAGGGCACGACCATCCTGCTCACCACCCACTACCTCGACGAGGCCGCCCGCCTCGGCGACCGCGCCGCCGTGATCTCCGGCGGGCGGCTCCTGGCCATCGGCCCGATGAGCGCGATCGGAGGGGACGAGGCGCGCGTCCCGATCGTGCAGTGGCGCGAGGACGGCGTGCTGCACCGGCTGCGCACCACCGAGCCCGCCCGGACCGTCGCCGAGCTGCACTCCCGGATCGGTGAGCCGACGGCGCTCGAGGTCGTCCGCCCCAGCCTCGAGGACATCTACCTCGACCTCATCCGCGAGGACCGCGACGCGGTCGACCTGATCGGAGAGCCCGCGTGACCGCCGTCGCCACCCGCCCCCGCACCCTCTCCACTGGCCCGGGACGCACCGTCCGCCTCGGACTCGCTCGCGCCCGCTACGAGATCCGCTCGTACTTCCGCGCTCCGGACCAGGTGTTCTTCACCTTCCTCTTCCCGGTGCTGCTCCTGACGATCTTCTCGGTCGCGTTCGGCGACACCGCGGTGATGCAGGCGAACCCGCAGGACCCGGGCATCCCGATGGCCGAGTACTACGTGCCGGGCCTCGCCGCGGCCGGGATCCTGCTCTCGGGCGTCCAGAACCTGGGCGTCGACATCGCGGTCGAGCGCGGCGACGGCACGCTCAAGCGCCTCGCGGGGGCACCGCTGCCGGTCTTCAGCTACTTCATCGGCAAGTTCGGCCAGGTGCTCGTGACGAGCCTCGCGCAGACGGCCCTGCTGCTCCTCGTCGCGGCGACGGTGTTCTCGGTCGAGCTGCCCACCGACAGCGGGCGCTGGGCGACCTTCGCCTGGGTCTACCTGGCAGGAGTCGCGACGTCGGCCATCCTCGGCATCGCCGTCTCCGCGCTGCCCCGCTCGGGCAAGAGCGCGACCGCCGTGATCGTGCCGCCGCTGCTCGTGCTGCAGTTCATCTCGGGGTCGTACCTGTCGTTCACGACGCTGCCGGACTGGCTGCAGAACACGGCGAGCGTCTTCCCGCTCAAGTGGATCGCGCAGGGCATGCGCGCCGTGTTCCTGCCGAGCGGATTCGAGGAGGCGGAGGTGAACGGGTCGTGGGACCTCGGCGGCGTCGCGCTGGTGCTCGGTATCTGGCTCGTCGTGGGGCTCGTCGCCTGCCGCTTCGGCTTCCGCTGGATCCGCCGCGACAGCTGAGCCGGAGGAGGCCGCGGCCGGAGGGCGCGCGTCCCCGGGAGCGCGGGGCCTGCGCGCGCAGACCGCGCGGACTCAGACCGCGGTGCCGACCACGACGGGCTCGGGGTGCAGCAGCACGCCGAACTCCGCCAGGACGCGGCCCTGGACGTACCGGGCGAGCTCGGCGACCTGCTCGGCCGTCGCTCCTCCGCGGTTGGTCAGGGCGAGGGTGTGCTTGCTCGACACGGCGGCCCGCGAGCCGGGCAGGGCGAAACCGCGCGAGACGCCGGCGTGCTCGATCAGCCACGCGGCGCTGAGCTTCACCAGGCCGTCGGCGCGGGGAGGCACGGGCAGCCCGACGGGCGCTCCGGCCTCGACCGCGGCGAGCGGGGTGATGACGGGCGCCTCCGCCGTCGGCTCGACCGGCCAGCGCGGCGCCTCGGGCGGCAGGGAGTCGGCGAACGCGCTCGTGACGAGGGGGTTGGTGAAGAAGGAGCCGGCGCTCGCGGTGTCCGGGTCCTCCGGATCGAGGACCATGCCCTTGCCCGCACGCAGCGCCAGCACGGTCTCGCGCACCCGCGCGAGCGGCACGCGGTCGCCGAGCGCGACTCCGAGCGCCGACGCCAGCTGACCGTAGGCGACGGGAGTGCCGTCGCCCTCGGCGCCGACCTCCTCGAGCGCGAACTCGACGGCCAGCACCGCGCCCCGGCGGCCCTGCTTGATCACGGAGGTGCGGTAGGCGAACTGCAGCTCCTCCGCCGTCAGCCGGACGGGCTCGCGGGCGCCCTCGTCGAGGAAGTCGACCGCGACCAGCGTGTCCGAGAGCTCCTGGCCGTAGGCGCCGATGTTCTGCACCGGCGACGCACCGACCGTGCCGGGGATGCCGCTGAGAGCCTCGAGGCCCGCCCAGCCGCGCTCCACGGTCGTCGCGACGAGGCCGTCCCACGACTCGCCCGCCTGGACCCGCAGGAGCACGAGCCCCGGCTCGTCGGAGGGGAGCCGCTCGACGCCGGTGGTGCGCACGCGCACGACCGTGCCCTCGACCCCGTCGTCGCCCACGAGGAGGTTGGAGCCGCCGCCGAGCAGCAGCCACGGCTCGTCGTCCGACCACAGGCCGACGAGCGTCTCGACCAGCTCCGCCTCGGTGGCGGGCTCGACGAGGCGCTCGGCGGGTCCGCCGACGCGGAGGGTGGTCAGGGCGGAGAGCAGCGGCGCGGAGGTCACGCGAGTCGGACCCGTGCCTGGGCCTTGCCGAGGACGGACTGGCCCTCGACCGAGACGGCGAGGTCGACGCGGACCCAGCCCTCCTCGGCGTTCACAGCACCGATCCTGGCGACCACGTCGATGGCGGCGCCGTCGCGCGGGTCCACCACGACGGG
Source organism: Rathayibacter sp. AY1F8 (assembly GCF_002932165.1). Classification (NCBI taxonomy): domain Bacteria; kingdom Bacillati; phylum Actinomycetota; class Actinomycetes; order Micrococcales; family Microbacteriaceae; genus Rathayibacter; species Rathayibacter sp. AY1F8. Next base: position 70,979 of record NZ_PSVB01000009.1, on the reverse strand, counting down.
GCGGGTGAAGCGCACCTGGTAGTCGACCACGCGTCCGGGGTCGCCGACCCAGTCGACGACGACCTGCACCGCGGTGCCCATCGTGAGCATGCCGTGCGCGAGCACGCCGGGCAGGCCGACCTCGGCGGCGACGTCGTCGCGGTAGTGGATGGGGTTGAAGTCGCCCGAGGCGCCCGCGTAACGCACCAGGGTGCCGCGGTCGATCGGGAAGCGGCTCTCGGCGACGACCTGGCCGACGCTCAGCTCGGCGAGAGCGGGCAGTGCGGTGCTCATTCGTCTCCCCTGACCACGAGGGTCGAGATCGCGGTGACGACGTGCTCGCCGCTCGCGTCGACCATGCGGGACTCGGTGGTGACCATCGAGTGGGCGCCGAGCTTCTTGATGGCGGCGACCGAGAGGGTCGCGGTCAGCTCGTCGCCGGCGACGACCGGACGGGACAGCACGAAGCGCTGGTCTCCGTGCACGACGCGGCTGAAGTCGATCCCGCCGTCGGGCTCGGCGAGCAGCTGCTGGAGCGTGAACTCCTGCACGACGACGGCGAAGGTGGGCGGAGCGACGAGGTCGGGGTGCCCGGCGGCGCGGGCGGCCTCGACGTCGTGGTGCAGGGGGGAGGTCGCGGAGACGGCGCGGGCGAACTCGCGCACCTTCTCGCGCCCCACCTGATAGGGCTCCGTGGGCGCGAAGACGCGCCCGACGAGTTCGGGGTTCACTGGCACCCGGCCATACTAGGCGCTGCCGTCGCGGGGCCCTCGGGGCTCCGGAGGCGCCGCCGGTGGTCACCCGGGTATGACCACCGAGAATTTCCCATCCGTGTATGGCTGACCCGCGGCCGAACTTCTCCGAAGCTGGCGGGCATGTCGACACCCACTCCCGAGCGCGACTGGGCGACCTACGCCCGCGAGCTCGGCACCAACATGCACCGGGCCCGCATCGCCAAGGGCGCCAGCCAGGAGCGGATCGCCCACGCGGCCGGGCTCGCGGGCTACACCTACCAGAAGTTCGAGAAGGGCGAGTCGAAGCCCGGCTCGCCCGCGAACCCCACGCTGCACACCCTCCTCGCGCTCTGCGAGGCGCTCGAGATCGAGCTGACGGACCTCCTACCGCCCGACCCGCCGCGCACCTCACGAGGCGCCGAGTAGCCGGAGCACCGCGCCGGCCAGCCGCGACCCCGAGCTGAGATCGAGGTCGACCTCGCCGAGCCCGTCGGCCTCCAGGCGGAGCCTGTCCTCCCCCGACTCCCCCGGGCGGCACAGGGAGACGTGCACCGTCGCGCCCGCGGCCCCGTCTCCACGCGCCCAGAGCACCACCGGGAGCGAGCTCGCCGCGGAGCGGTGCAGCCGCTCCGCCACTGCGACCAGCTCGTCGTGCTCACCCGTACACCAGCGCGGGCACCCCTCGTCGTTCCTGCCGTCCATCCGCTCCTCCACGTTCCGCACCCCTCGGTCGAGGAGACCAGCCCACCAGGCGGTACCGACACCGAGGGCCCGCCGCGCCCCGATCCCGACCGGGGTGTGGACAGGAGACGGTCGTCCGCCCGTTGTGGAGGAGCGAGGACCAGGATCCCATACGCAGGTGGTGCCGCCAGGGGTCCGGCACGAAGCACCGGCGCGGTGTCAGCGGTGGACGATCAGCCAGGTCGCGATCGCCGTGGTCGAGCCCGTGTTGACCATGCGGTGCGGCCGCTCGCACGGGAACGTGATGGCGTCGCCCGGCCCGAGGACGACCGACTCGTCCTCGAACTCGACCGTCAGCTCTCCGAGCGTCACCGTCCCCATCTCGAACCCGTCGTGGCGGAGCAGCTGCCGGTGCGCCGTCGAGGTCGAGCCCGGCGGGTAGGTCGACTCGAAGAAGTCGACGGCGTCCAGCGGACGCGGCGCCAGACGGCGGAACAGCACTCCGCCCTCGAGCGCCACGGGCGCCGACTCGCGCGCCCGGACGACCGCGGTCTCGACCGGCGCCGACGCGCCCTGGTCGAACACGGCGGACAGCGGGACCCCCAGCGCGTCCACGAGGGCGATCAGCCGGCCGACCGAGGGCTGCATGGCTCCGCGCTCGATCTGCGAGACGGCGCTCACGGAGATGCCGAGTCGTCCGGCGAGTGCCTTCAGCGACAGGCCCGCCGAGAGCCGCAGCTCCCGCAGCCGGGCGCCGAGTCCGGCCCCGTCCGCGATCGCCCGGGCGGCCGCCTCGTCGGGCGCGGTGTCGTCGGAGGGCATGGCCCGTCCCCTCTCGCGGATCGTCACACAGCCGTAACGGAGCCGAAACGAGCGGCGGCCTCCCGACTCGTAGCGTGGCCCGCGTGAAGTGATCACTTCACTCGGAACGCTCTCCGCGACGCCCCGCCTCCTCGGCCGGACGTCCCGACCACCCTGACACATCCGCTCCGTGCCGCTCTGCGCACGACCGCCCGAGAGGTGGATCCACCCATGTCCGACCGCGTCACCGCACCCCGAGTCACCGCTCCTCCCGTCGATCCGGATCCCGCCGCCGCGGCGAGCGCCGGCTACGACGACCGCCTCTCCAACGAGGACCTCGCCCCGCTCCGGAAGCAGCGCTGGTCGAGCTACAACATCTTCGCGTTCTGGATGTCGGACGTGCACAGCGTCGGCGGGTACGTGACCGCGGGCTCGCTCTTCGCGCTGGGCCTGGCCGGCTGGCAGGTGCTCGTCGCCCTGGTGGTGGGCATCGTGATCGTGCAGGTCTTCTGCAACCTCGTCGCCAAGCCCAGCCAGGTCACCGGCGTGCCCTACCCCGTCATCAACCGGGCGATCTTCGGCATCCGCGGCGCGAACATCCCGGCGATCATCCGCGGACTGATCGCGATCGCCTGGTACGGCGTGCAGACCTACCTGGCGGCGCAGTCGCTGAACATCGTCTTCCTCAAGTTCTTCCCGGGCATGGCCGCCCTGAACACGCCCGAGGCGTCGTTCCTCGGCCTCTCGGCCCTGGGCTACCTCTCCTACGCGATCCTCTGGGTCGCGCAGGCCGCGCTGTTCTGGCGGGGCATGGAGTCGATCCGCCGCTTCATCGACTGGGCGGGACCGGCGGTCTACGTGGTGATGCTCGTGCTGGCCGTCTACCTGGTGTCGCAGGCGGGCTGGGAGAACATCTCGCTCACCCTCGGCTCCGGCGAGCCGCTCGACCTCGCCGCCGCGGTGCCGGTGATGATCTCGGCCGTCGCCCTGGTCGTCTCCTACTTCTCGGGCCCGATGCTCAACTTCGGCGACTTCTCCCGGTACGCCCGCAGCTACGGCGCCGTGAAGCGCGGCAACCTGCTCGGCCTCCCGATCAACTTCCTCTTCTTCTCCCTCCTCACCGTGATCACCGCCTCGGCGACCGTGCCGGTCTTCGGCGAGCTGATCACCGACCCGATCGAGACCGTCGAGCGGATCGACACCTGGTTCGCCGTGCTCCTCGGCGGGCTCACCTTCGTCATCGCGACGATCGGCATCAACATCGTCGCCAACTTCATCTCCCCCGCGTTCGACTTCTCGAACGTCAACCCGAAGAAGATCAGCTGGCGGATGGGCGGCATGATCGCCGCCGTCGGCTCGGTGCTGCTCACCCCGTGGAACTGGTACTCGAACGACACCGCCATCCACTACACGCTCGGCATCCTCGGCGCGCTGATCGGACCGCTGTTCGGCGTCCTCATCGCGGGCTACTACCTGATCAGCCGCCAGCGCGTCTGGGTGGACGACCTCTACACGATGAGCGAGAAGGGCCGCTACTGGTTCTCGCGCGGCTTCAACCCCAACGCCGTCTGGGCGACCGTGATCGGCGGAGTCCCCTCCGTCGCCTCGGTGCTCGTGCCGCGCTGGATCGCGGAGGCGGGAGGCGCGGAGTTCACCTGGCTCGGCGACTACAGCTGGTTCCTCGGCTGCGGGCTCGGATTCGTCGCGATGGCCGTGCTCGAGCGGCGCGCGCCGCGGATCGGGCGCCTCGACGAGGACCTCGAGCACGTCAGCGACGGCTCGACCGTCTGATCCGGCCGGCACGGAGGAGGGATCCGCTCCGGCCGCTCCGCATCCCGCGGACCGGCGGCCGGGCGGGTCCCTCCCCCTCCCGGCACCCGAACCGAGGAACCACCATGCGCATCACCGTCGTCAACCCGAACACCAGCACTGCGATGACCGCGGCGATCGGCCGGGCCGCCCGCTCCGTCGCCTCGCTCGGCACCGAGATCACGGCCGTCACCCCGCCGATGGGTCCGGCGTCGATCGAGAGCCACTACGACGAGGCGCTCGCCGTGCCCGGCGTCCTGCACGAGATCGCCCGGGCGGAGGCGGCCGGCTGCGACGGCGCGGTCATCGCGTGCTTCGGCGACCCGGGCGTCGACGCCGCGCGCGAGATCGCGAGCGGCCCGGTCGTGGGGATCGCCGAGGCCGCCATGCACATGGCCGCGCTCGTCGGCCGGGGCTTCAGCGTGGTCACCACGCTCTCGCGCACGAGCGGCCGCGCCTGGGACATCGCCCGCCGCGCCGGGTTCAGCGACGCCTGCCGTCAGGTGCGCGCCTGCGACATCCCCGTGCTCGAACTCGACGACCCCCGCTCCGACGCCCGCCGCGCGATCCTGGCGGAGTGCGCCGAAGCGCTGGCCGTCGACGGGTCCGACTCGATCGTGCTGGGCTGCGCGGGCATGGCCGACCTGTGCCGCGACCTCTCACGGGAGCTGGGCGTGCCCGTGATCGACGGCGTCGCCTCGGCGGTGCGCCTGGTGGAGGGGCTCGTCGCGATGGGCGTCAGCACCTCGCGGCGCGACGAGTACGCCGCGCCGCGGACGAAGGCGATGGCGGGGCTGCTCGCTCCGTTCGAGCGGGTCTGAGGTTCCACGTCCCGTGCAGTCGGGCGTTCTGCCGGACCCCCGACCCGGACCCACCTGCGAGGATCGGGGGATGAGCGTCCTCCGCGATCTCGGCCTCGGTGCCCGGCTCTTCCTCCGCGGCTTCCGCACCTGGGTCCGCTCGCCGCGGGCGATGCTCCTCGGCGCGATCCCGCCCCTGATCGTCGGTCTGGTCTTCGTCGGCGTGCTGGTCCTGGTGCTCACGCGGGTGCAAGACGCGGTGACCGCGCTCACCCCGTTCGCCGGCGGCTGGGACGAGGGCACGGCCGCCACCGTCCGCCTGGTGCTCTCGATCGCGGTGGTCGGCGCCGCGCTCGCCCTCGGCGTGGTCCTCTTCGCCGCGGTGACCCTGCTGGTCGGCGACCCCTTCTACGAGCGGATCTGGCGGCGGGTCGAGGACGACCTCGGCGGCGTGCCCGACGAGCGCGAGAGCACCTTCTGGCAGGGGGTCGGCCGCGGCCTCCGCGACTCCGCCGTGCTGGTCGCCACCTCCCTCGGGATCGGCGTGGTCCTGGTGCTGCTGGGCCTGGTGCCGCTGGTCGGCTCGATCGTCGGCCTCGTCGCCGGCGCCCTGGTCGGCGGGAGGGCCCTCGCGCTCGAGCTGACCGGGTTCGCGGGCGACGCCCGGGGGCTCTCCCTCCGCGACCGCCGCCGCCTCCTCGGCGAGCACCGCGCGGTCTCGCTCGGCTTCGGCATCGCCGTCTACCTGGCGTTCCTCGTCCCCGGGGGCGCGGTCGTCGCCACCCCCGCCGCGACGGCCGGCGCGACCCTCCTGCTCCGGACCCTGCGGGGCGAGCCGACCGAGCGGCCGGCCGCCTGACACCGCTTGGCCGCCGCCCGGCTCTCCCCTAGACTCGCCGCGTGCGCACGTCGATCCGAAGCCCCTGGTGGCCCGCCTCCTAGGCGGACCGACGCGCAGACCCCTCGCACGCGACCGCCTCCTCCGGGCGGTCGTTCTGCATGTCAGGGCCCGGGTGGGGCACGACCCGATTCAAGGACCACGATGACCTCGCTCCTCTCCCGCATCCTCGCCTCCGACGGGACGCTGCCGTTCGCGGTGGTCCTCCGCCAGGGCCGCGACGCCGTCGACGTGTTCACGGGCGACGTGCTCGACGTCGAGGGCCTGGCCGACATCCCGCTCGACGGCGACGACGTGCTGACCCTCGTGCCCTACCGGCAGGTGCGCGAGCGCGGCTTCGCGGCGAAGGACGACGGAGCCCCGCTGCGCAACCTCGTGGTGCGCGAGCGCGAGAGCGTCCCCCTGGCGGAGGTGCTGCGGCTCCTGCCCGGGCGGGAGATCCCGGTCGAGGAGCGCGGCTTCGACGTGCCGGACGACGAGTACGCCGACATCGTCCGCCGGGTGATCGAGGACGAGATCGGCCGCGGCGAGGGCGCCAATTTCGTCATCAACCGCGCCTTCGTCGCGCAGACCGACGCGCCGCCCGTCGAGGCGGTCCTGGCCTGGTTCCGCCGCCTGCTCACCGACGAGTCCGGCGCGTACTGGACCTTCGCGATCCACACCCCCGGCGTCGACGGCGCGCAGACGGTCACCGCCGTCGGCGCGACCCCCGAGCGCCACGTCTCGGTGCGCGACGGCGTCGCGATGATGAACCCGATCAGCGGCACCTTCCGCCACCCCGCGGCCGGACCCACCGGGGAGGAGGTGCTCGCGTTCCTCGCCGACGTCAAGGAGAGCGAGGAGCTCTTCATGGTCGTGGACGAGGAGATGAAGATGATGAGCGCGGTCTGCCCGGACGGCGGCCGCATCCTCGGGCCGTTCCTCAAGCAGATGTCGCGGCTCAGCCACACCGAGTACCTGCTCGAGGGCCGCACCGGACTCGACGTGCGCGAGGTCCTGCGGCTGACGATGTTCGCGCCCACGGTCACCGGCTCGCCGATGGAGAACGCGTGCGCCGTGATCGCCGAGTACGAGAAGGAGCCGCGCGGCTACTACTCCGGCGTGCTCGCCCTCTTCGAGCCGGAGGAGCACGGCTACACGGTCGACGCCCCCATCCTCATCCGCACCGCCTACCTCCGCGCGGACGGCCGCCTCACCGTGCCGGCCGGCGCGACGCTCGTGCGCCATTCCACCCCCGAGGGCGAGGTCGCCGAGACGCGGGCGAAGGCGTCGGGCGTCCTCTCCGCCCTCGGCCTGCTGCCGCACCGCGAGGTGCCGCCGGCCATCGACCTGAACGCGCAGCCGGGCGTGCAGGAGGCGCTCGAGGCGCGCAACGAGCGGCTCGCCTCGTTCTGGCTCCGGCCCCAGGCGCCCGAGCACATCGCCGGCCTCGCCGGGCACACCGCTCTGATCGTCGACAACGAGGACCAGTTCACGACGATGCTCGCCCACCAGCTGCGCCACCTCGGGATGGACGCCCGGGTCGAGCGCTGGTCGGAGGTCGCCGACGTGCTGAGCGACGACCTCGTCGTCTTCGGCCCCGGCCCGGGCGACCCCCGCGACGAGTCCGAGCCGCGGATCGCACACCTGCGCTCGCTGATGACCACCCGCCTCGAGGCGGAGCGGCCGATGCTCGCCGTCTGCCTCAGCCACCAGATGCTCTCACTGCTGGCGGGCCTCCCGGTCGAGCCGCTGCCCGCGCCCCGCCAGGGCGTGCGCCTGGCGGTGGACGTGTTCGGCGAGGACGCCGCGATCGGCTTCTACAACACCTTCTCCTCCGTCGCCCCCGGCGTCGCGCGCACGCCCCGGCTGGGGCTCGAGGTGTCGGTCGACCCGGAGACGGGAGTGGTCAACGCCCTGCGCGGCGAGCACGTCGCGTCGGTGCAGGGGCACCTGGAGTCGGTGCTCTCCTCCGACGGCCTGCGCACCCTGGAGCGGCTGGTCCGCACCGCGACCGCTCAGCCCGCGCGCGCATGAGCGGCCTGCGGCTGATCGCGTCGCCCGCCTACCCGGCCGAGCTGCAGGAGGCGGTGGCCGCAGCCGTGCGCGCGGCGGCCGAGGCGGCGCGCGGCTGGTACGGGCGCGGCGACAAGGTCGCGGCGGACGAGGCGTCGGTCGCGGCGATGCGCGCCGTGCTGGCCGACGCTCCGTTCGACGGCGTCGTCGTGATAGGCGAGGGCGAGAAGGACGAGGCCCCGATGCTCGCGAACGGCGAGCGCCTCGGCCGCGCCTCCGCTCTCTCCTGCGACGTGGCGGTCGATCCGCTCGACGGGACCCGGCTCACGGCGGAGGGGCTCCCCGGCTCGGTGAGCGTGATCGCGCTGGCCCCGCGAGGCACGCTGTTCGACCCGCGTGACGTCTTCTACATGAACAAGCTGGTCTGCTCCGGAGCGGGCCGGGGCGCCGTCTCGCTCGACCTCCCTCCCGCCGAGAACGCCGCACGGCTGGCGGCGGCGCTCGGGAAGCCCGTCGCGGAGCTGGTCGTCGTCGTGCTCGACAAGCCGCGTCACTCCGGGCTCATCAAGGCTCTGCGCGCGGCCGGGGTCGCGCTCGAGCTGCGCGGCGAGGGCGACGTGTCGGTCGCGATCGAGGCGGCCGATCCCGCGGGCCGCGTCGACCTCGTCCTCGGCATCGGCGGCACCCCGGAGGGAGTGGTCGCCGCCTGCGCCGTCCGCGCCCTCGGCGGGGTCATGGAGGGGCGCCTCGCCCCCCAGACCGCACCGGAGCGCGCCAACGCCCTGGCCGCCGGCCACGACCTCGACCGCCTGCTGACCCTGGAGGACCTGGTCTCCTCGGACGACGTGCTCTTCGCGGGCTGCGCGGTCTGAGACCTCTCCCACGGGCAGGACCTCGCCCGGGAAAGCCGAAGGCCCCGGCTCGACGCGCGAACCGGGGCCTTCTCGCTGTAGCGGGAGCGGGACTTGAACCCGCGACACCACGATTATGAGCCGTGTGCTCTAACCACCTGAGCTACCCCGCCGCGCGTTCTTCGCAGGTCTGGCCTGCGGGGAACGGAGCCCCCTGTGGGAATCGGACCCACTACCTCTTCCTTACCAAGGAAGTGCTCTACCAATGAGCTAAGGGGGCGCACCTGCGGGTCTGACAGCCCCTCTCGGGGCGTGCCCGCGATTTGGCACCGTTAGACGATAGCACCTCCGCGGAGCGTCGATGACCGCGGGGGACGCGCCCCCGCGGCCGCCCGTCTGCGGCTACGCCCGGCTCGCCTCGTCGAGCGCGGCGAGCTCCTCGGCGCTCAGCTCGAGGGAGGCCGAGGCGATCAGCGCCGGCAGCTGCTCCATCACGCGGGCGCTGGCGATCGGCGCGACCACTCCGGGCTGCGAGCGGAGCCAAGCGAGGGCCACCGTCGCCACCTCGGCGCCGTGCGCCTCCGCCGCCGCATCGAGCGCCGCCAGCACCCGGCGGCCGCGGCCGTCGAGGTAGCGGGAGGCGCCGTCGGCGCGCGGACCCTCGGGCGTCGATCCGTCGCGGTACTTGCCGGTCAGGAATCCCGACGCCAGGGCGGAGTAGGGGACGACGGCCAGCCCCGCCTCGCGGGCGAGGGGCAGCAGGTCGGCCTCGATCCCGCGCTCCACGAGGTTGTAGTGCGGCTGCAGCGCGACGGGCGCGTGCAGGCCCTCCTCGCCCGCGATGCGCAGCCACTCCGCGACGCGCTCGGCGCTGAAGTTCGACACTCCGATCGCGCGAACCAGGCCCTGGTCCACGAGCTCGGAGAACACGGCGGCGATGTCGGCCATCGGCACGGCCTCGTCGTCGAAGTGGGCGTAGTAGAGGTCGATCCGGTCGGTCGCGAGCCGCTCGAGGGAGGCGCGGGCGGCCGCGCGCACGGTGTCGGGCGCGAGGCCGGTGAACTGCGGGTGGCGGCCCGCCTTCGTCGCGATCACCACGTCGTCCCGGTCCCCCGAGCGCTGCGCGAGCCACTCGCCGATGATCGTCTCGGACTCGCCGCCCGTGTTGCCCGGGACCCAGGCGGAGTACGCGTCGGCGGTGTCGATGAAGTCGCCGCCCGCGGCCGTGTAGCCGTCGAGGACGTCGAAGGAGGTCTGCCGCCCCGCGGTCCAGCCGAAGACGTTGCCGCCGAGCGAGAGCGGGAAGACGTCGATGCCGGAGTCGCCGAGCGGCGAGCGGGTGACGGAGGAGGATGCTGCGCTGTCGATGCTCATCCCCCGATTCAAGACCCGCTCCCCGCCGTGATCGATCCCCCTCACGCGCATGCGCGGCAAGGACTCAGGCTCTCAGCGCCGCGGGTAGTCGGCGTAGGCGAAGCGCGTCGAGTCCGGCGCCCAGCCGGAGACGTTGATCGTCCCCTGCCCGCCGTGGAGGCGCTCCAGCACGCGGCCGGGCTCGAGCGACGAGCGCCCGGGGAGGTCGAGCAGCCGCAGCTCGACGTCGACGTTCTCGGGGTGCCCGGCCGTCCCCTCCGGATAGGCGAGGTAGAGCAGGTGCGCGCCGTCGGGCGACTCGTGCGGGAACCAGTCGACCGTGTCCGACTCGACCAGGCGGGAGAGCGCGGAGCCGTCGAGGCCGATGCGGAACAGCTGCGCCCCGCCTCCGGCCCGCTCGGAGTTGAAGACGAGGGTGCGGCCGTCGGCCGAGACGTCGACGCCGTCGTCGGCCGGCTCGTCGTCGGTCAGGGCGGTGAGCGCGCCTCCTCCGACCGGCATCGTGTAGACATCGGTCCGCCACCGCCCGGAGGCGTCACCGCCGCCGATCAGCGCGAGGGTCGCGCCGTCGGGCGAGACGCCGTGCAGGTAGTGCTTGAAGCGCGCGCCCTCGCGCTCGGCGGTCAGGCGGCGGGCGGGGGCGGAGCCGTCGAGCTCGACCGCGTACAGGTGCCCGTCGCGCGCCGAGACGTAGGCGAGCCCGTCGGACGGGGCGAGCACGTGGTCGTTGTTGAGCTCGGCCGGCACCCCGTCGAGCGGGATCGGCTCGAGCACGGGCGTCCCCTGGAGCGGCAGTCGGAAGAGGCCGCCGTCGCCGTTCACGATCAGGGCGGAGCCGTCCGGAGTCCAGTTCGGCGCCTCCACGAGGAGGGAGTCGGACTCGAAGACGGTCGTCGACTCCCCCGTCGCGAGGTCGTGGACGCGGAGTCGGCAGAGCTGGTCGGGGAGGAGCGAGCGGGCCATGCTCCCCACGGTAGGGCCCTGGCGGATCACGACGGGGCCGTCAAGCCTCCGCGCACTCAGGTTCCGCGGGAGGGCGCTCCGATATTCTTGACCGACTTATGCGCTGGGTACACCTTGGGAGGAACATGTGATGCTCCTCATCCTCGTGATCTCGTTCGCGATCGCCGTGGTGACCCCCTGGCTGATGGACCGGTTCGGGCCGAAGACGTTCTACGCGCTGGCGCTGATCCCGGCCGCGAGCTTCGTCGCCACCGCGACCGCCCTGCCGACGATCCTCGACGGCGGCGAGATCCGCGAGTCCGTGCCGTGGATCCCCGCGCTCGACATCGCCCTCTCCTTCCGCCTGGACGCGCTCTCGATCGTCCTCGCCCTCGTGGTCAGCGGAGTCGGCGCCCTGGTCCTCGCCTACTGCGCGACGTACTTCAGCCGCGACGAGCCCTCGCTGGGCCGGTTCGCAGCGCTCCTGTCCGCGTTCGCCGGAGTGATGTACGGGCTGGTCACGGCCGACGACGTGATCATCCTCTTCGTCTTCTGGGAGGCGACGAGCGTCCTCTCCTACCTCCTCATCGGCCACTACAGCGGGCGCAAGGAGAGCCGGGGTGCCGGGCTCCAGGCGCTCCTGGTCACGACTCTCGGCGGGCTGGCGATGCTGGTCGGGATCATCGTCCTGATCGTGCAGGCCGGTACCACCAGCCTCTCCGGGATCGTCGCCGCCGCCCCCTCCGGCCCGATCGTGTCGACGGCGCTGGTGCTCGTACTGCTCGGCGCGTTCTCGAAGTCCGCCCTGGTGCCGTTCCACTTCTGGCTGCCGGCCGCGATGGCCGCTCCCACGCCGGTCAGCGCCTACCTGCACGCCGCCGCGATGGTGAAGGCGGGCATCTACCTCGTCGCGCGCCTCGCGCCGGGCTTCGCCGACGACTCCGTCTGGCTGCCCGTGGTGGTGAGCGTCGGAGTCTGGACCATGCTCGTCGGCGGCTGGCGCTCGCTCCGGCAGTACGACCTCAAGCTCGTGCTGGCCTACGGCACCGTCAGCCAGCTCGGCTTCCTGACCGTCGCCGTCGGCTTCGGCTCGCGCGACGCCGCGCTGGCCGGACTGACCCTGCTCGTCGCCCACGCCCTCTTCAAGGCGCTGCTCTTCCTCACCGTCGGCATCGTCGACCACCGCGCCGGCACGCGCGACCTCCGCAAGCTCAGCGGCCTGGGACGGCAGGCGCCGGTGCTCGCGGGCGCCGCCCTCGTCGGCGTGCTGTCGATGGCGGGCATCCCGCCGCTGCTGGGCTTCGTCGCCAAGGAGGCCGTGTTCACGAGCCTGATCTCGGCGATCGAGCAGGGCTCGTTCTGGGCCTGGGTCGCGCTGGTCGGCCTCGTCCTCGGCTCGATCCTCACCGTGGCCTACTCCGCGCGCTTCTTCTGGGGCGCCTTCGCCCGGAAGAAGGGGCTCGAGGACACGCACCTGCACGCCGAGCCGTGGACCTTCACCGCCGCCCCGGTGCTGCTGGCCGCCGCCAGCATGATCGGCGGGATCGCCGCCTCCGTGCTCGACCCGCTCGTCGCCGTCTACGCGGACACCCTCCCCTACGCCGCCCCGGACGCCGACCCGGAGCTCGCCGCCGCCGCGGAGGCCTCCGACCACGGCGGCTACCACCTCGCGCTCTGGCACGGCTTCGAGCCCGCGCTGGCACTCAGCGCCCTCGTGATCGCCGTCGGACTCCTGCTCTTCGCCAAGCGCGTCGCCGTCGCGCGCGCGCAGTCGATGCTGCCCAACCGGATCGACTCGGCCGAGGGCTACTGGGCCACCGTCCGCTGGCTCGACCGTGTCGCCAGCACGGTCACCGAGTTCGTCCAGCGCGGCTCGCTCCCCCGCTACCTGACGGTGATCTTCGCGGTCTTCGTCCTCGGCGTCGGCGGTGCGGCCGCCCTCAACCGCACCTGGCCGGGCGATCTCGTCTTCTGGGACAGCCCGGGCCAGCTCGCGGTCGCGGCCGTGATGATCCTCGCGGCGGTGCTGTGCGCGATCGCCCGCAACCGGGTCGCCGCCGTGCTGCTGGCCGGCGCCACCGGCTACGGGATGGTGGCCCTCTTCGCCCTGCAGGGTGCACCGGACCTCGCCCTCACCCAGGCGCTGATCGAGACGGTGACCCTCGTGGTCTTCGTCCTGGTGCTGCGCCGCCTCCCGACCCGCATCGCCGCGAAGCACCAGCCGATGCGCAAGCGCCTGCGCGCCGTCATCGGCATCGCGGTCGGAGCGGTCATGGCCCTCGCCGCCACCATCGCCCTCGGCGCCCGGACCGCGACGCCGATCTCGGCCGAGCTGCCCCGCCTCGCCTACGAGGAGGGCAAGGGCCGCAACATCGTCAACGTCCTGCTCGTCGACATCCGCGCCTGGGACACGATGGGCGAGATCTCGGTCCTCGTCGTGGTCGCCACCGGCGTCGCGAGCCTGATCTTCCTCTCCAGCCGGGCCGGAGGCGCTCCCCGCCTCGAGTCGCAGAGCGCCGACGACCGCCGCGAGCGCGCGATGGACCTGACCGCCTCCTCCGCCGACGCCGAGCGCGACGGCGACCGCGGCTCCTGGCTCGTCGCCGGGCGCACGCTCCGGCCGGAGAACCGCTCGATCGTGCTCGAGGTGCTGGTGCGCCTGCTCTTCCACCCCGCGATGATCGTGTCGGTCTACCTGCTCTTCACCGGTCACAACACCCCGGGCGGAGGCTTCGCGGGCGGCCTGCTCGCCGGTCTCGCCCTCGTCGCGCGCTACCTCGCCGGCGGCCGCTTCGAGCTCGGCGAGGCCGCGCCGATCGACGCGGGCAAGGTCCTCGGACTCGGCCTCTTCTTCGCCGTCGGCACCGCCGTCTCCTCCCTCGCCTTCGGCCTCGAGGTCCTCGAATCGAGCTGGCTCGACCTCGAGGTGCCGGTGCTGGGCGAGCTCCACCTGGGCACGTCCACCCTCTTCGACATCGGGGTGTACCTGATCGTGATCGGCCTCGCCCTCGACATCCTCCGCAGCCTCGGCGGCGAGGTCGACCGCCACGGCGAGGAGGCCGAGCAGGGCTCCCCCTCGGGCGACGGCGTCACGCACTCGACCGACAGCACCCCCGGCCCCGGCCAGGGCACGGTCGACGGGCTCGAGACCTCGCTGCCCACCGGCTCCACGGTCGTCGGCGGACCGGGCAGGGGGGACGGCGCATGAGCATCACCCTCGTCCTCGTCGTCGTGATGGCGGTGATGTACGCGGCCGGCGTCTACCAGATGCTCGAGCGCAGCCTCACCCGCATCCTGATCGGGTTCCTGCTCGTCGGGAACGCGACCAACATCCTCATCCTGCTGATGGCCGGCCGCTCGGGCATCGCGCCGTTCGTCACCGACGACGGGCGCTCCTACGAGCAGATCGCCGCCGAGATGGCCGACCCGCTGCCGCAGGCGCTGATCCTCACCGCGATCGTGATCACCTTCGGGGTGTCCGCCTTCCTCCTGGCGATGATCTACCGGCGCTGGCGCCTCGCCAACGCCGACCAGGTGGAGGACGACGAGACCGACGCCTCCGTCCGCGAGGACGCGGCGGGCATCTCGGCCCAGACCACCGCCGACGACCGGGCGCTCGACGTCCTGCTCGAGTCCAGCGACGAGGGCACCGCCGCCAAGCACGGGGAGAGCGCCATGACCGACGACAGGAAGGAGGACCGATGAACGCCCTGATCCCGCTCGTCGTCACCCTCCCCCTCCTGGGAGCGGCCGTCGCGCTGATCCTCGGACGCCACCGGCGCGCGCAGATCACCGTGAACATCGTGACGCTCTCGAGCGTGCTGGTGATCTCCTCGGTGATGCTCGTGCTGGTCCTCACCGGCGACGGAGGCGGCAGCGCCGTCTACGTGGGCGGCTGGGAGCCGCCGTGGGGCATCGTGCTGGTCGTCGATCCGCTCGCCGCGCTGATGCTCGTGATCACCTCGATCACCCTGCTGGGCGTCCTGCTGTTCTCGGTCGGCCAGGGCCTCGTCGACGGCAACCGCGAGACGCCGGTCACGATCTTCCACCCGACCTACCTGATCCTCTCGGCGGGCATCCTCAACGCCTTCGTCGCGGGCGACCTCTTCAACCTCTACGTCGGCTTCGAGATCCTGCTGGCCGCGAGCTACGTGCTGATCACCCTGGGCGGCACCGCGCCGCGGATCCGCGCCGGCACGACCTACGTGGTCGTCAGCCTGGTCTCGAGCGTGTTCTTCCTCTCGGCCATCGGCCTGCTCTACGGCGCCACCGGCACGGTCAACATGGCGCAGCTCTCGATCCGCATCGCCGAGCTCCCCGCCGACGTGCAGCTGGTGCTCCACGTGGTGCTGCTGCTCGGTTTCGGCATCAAGGCGGCCGTCTTCCCCCTGTCGTTCTGGCTCCCGGACTCGTACCCCACGGCTCCGGCGCCGGTCACCGCCGTCTTCGCCGGACTCCTCACCAAGGTCGGCGTGTACGCGCTGATCCGCACCGAGACCCTGCTCTTCCCCGGCGGGAGGCTGAGCGAGGTGCTGCTGGTGGTGGCGCTGCTGACGCTGATCGTCGGCATCCTCGGTGCGGTCGCGCAGGCCGACATCAAGCGGATGCTGTCCTTCACGCTGGTCTCGCACATCGGCTACATGGTCTTCGGGATCGCCGTGGGCACCCCGGCCGGCTACGCGGCCACGATCTTCTACGTCATCCACCACATCACGGTGCAGACGACGCTCTTCCTCGCGACCGGCCTGATCGAGCGCGTCGGCGGCACCACCTCGATCCTGCGCCTCGGCGGGCTGCTCAAGGCCTCGCCGCTGCTGGCGCTGCTCTACTTCATCCCCGCGATGAACCTCGGCGGGATCCCGCCGTTCACCGGCTTCCTCGGCAAGGTGGGGCTCTTCGTCGCCGGCACGGAGTCGGCCGTCGACCAGCCGTCGTGGCTGATCTGGGCCGTCATCGCCGCCGGGGCCGTGACCTCGCTCCTGACCCTCTACGCCGTCGCGCGCGTCTGGAACATGGTCTTCTGGCGCCGCCAGGAGGAGGTGCCCGGCTACGAGTCGCCCCTGATCGACCAGCTGCAGGAGGACCCCGACGACACGGGCAGCATCCGCACCCGCCACTCGCCGCCCATGATGGTGCTCGCCACCGCGGGGATGGTCGTCGTCGGCGTCGTGCTGACCGTCGGCGCCGGTCCCCTCTACGACGCGAGCGAGCGAGCGGCGAGCGCGGTCGCCGACCCCGCGACCTACATCGCGACCGTCTACCGCGACTCGTCCTTCGGAGAGGAGGGGCCGCGATGAGCCCCCGCCGCCGCGTCGACATCTGGAACCGCGTCGCGATGTTCGTGACCCTCGTCGGGATCTGGGTGCTGCTCTGGGACGACGTCTCGGTGCTGTCGATCGTCACCGGCTTCCTGGTCGCCCTGCTGATCACCCGGGTGTTCTACCTGCCGCCGGTCGAGTTCTCGAACCGCATCAACCCGTGGTTCGTGCTCCTCTTCCTCCTGCGCCTGCTGGCCGACATCGCGGTGGCCTCGGTGCGGGTGTCCTGGCAGATCCTGACCCTGCCCGTCCCGGTCCACAACGCCATCGTCGCCGTGCACCTGCGCAGCCGCTCCGAGGGGATGCTCGTCTGGACGACGGAGGCCGTCTCGCTCGTCCCCGGCTCCCTGGTGATCGACGTGGACCCGCAGCTGAACGTCCTCTACCTGCACGTGCTCGGCGTGACCCACGACGAGGGCGAGCGGATCGACGAGGTGCGCCGGACGGTCCTCCGGACGGAAGCGCGTATCGTCCGGGCCATCGGCTCCCGCGAGGACGTGCAGCGCGTGAATCGGCCGATCGAGGCCGGATCGGGGGTGGTCCGGTGATCGACTGGCTGATCTGGATCCTGGTGCCGGTCTTCGGCGCCGCCTGCCTGCTCGCGCTCGTGCGGATCCTCCGCGGTCCGTCCGTGCTCGATCGGGTCGTCGCGGCCGACGTGCTCGTCGCGACGATCATCTGCGGGATCGGCGCCGAGATGGCGGTCAACCACCACGCGCGGACCCTGCCCGTCGCGCTCGGGCTCGCGCTGTTCGCCGTCTTCGGATCGATCAGCGTCGCCAAGTTCATGGCCAACCGCGAGGAGGACTGACATGGACCTGTTCTTCGACGTGCTCACCGCTGTGCTGCTGCTGGTCGGCGCCCTGCTCTCGCTGCTGGCCGCGATCGGCTTGATGCGGTTCGACGATCTGCTCTCCCGGATGCACGCGGGCACGAAGCCGCAGGTGCTCGGACTGATCTGCGTGATGCTCGCGGTCGCCATCCGGAACCCCGGCTTCGCCGCCGCGGGGACCATCGTGCTGGTGATCGGCTTCCAGCTGCTGACCGTGCCCGTCTCGGCGCACATGGTCGGCCGGGCGGCCTACCGGGCCGAGGCCGTCTCTCCCGGGTACCTCGTCGCCGACGAGCTCGCGGAGGCGGTCACCCGCGCCGACGAGCAGGCCCGCGCGACCGGGCCCGAGACCGTGCACGCGTCCGAGGAGCGGGCGCGCACCTCCTCCGCGCCCCCGCCCGAGGACGAGGACGGCCCGGCCGCGACCGCCTAGGCGACGAGGACGAGCTGCACGGCGGAGGCGCCGGTCATGCTGCGCAGCGCGAATCCGCCGATCGCGAGGGTGACGGCGACCAGGCCGCCGACCAGCAGCACCAGCAGCGGCACCACCCACAGCAGCGCCCGTCGGCGTCGGGCTCGGGCCTCGTCCGGCGTCTCTTCGATCACCCGTCGACTGTACGGGACGGCGGGGGGCGTGCCCCCGGCGGCCACGAGCCGCCCGATAAACTCGACCGCATGACCCTGGACTCCGCTCTCTCCGGCGCGCCCGAGAACTCCCCCGGCCCCGACTCCGAGGCCGAGCACCGCCGGGGAGCCGAGTGGTGGCGCACCGCCGTCATCTACCAGATCTACCCGCGCTCCTTCGCGGACGCGGACGGCGACGGCATCGGCGACCTGCCCGGCATCGCCTCGCGCCTCGAGAGCCTCGCCGAGCTCGGCGTCGACGCGATCTGGCTCTCGCCCTTCATGACCTCGCCGCAGAAGGACGCGGGCTACGACGTCGCCGACTACTGCGACGTCGATCCGCTCTTCGGCACCCTGGCCGACTTCGACGCGATGCTCGCCCGCGCTCACGCCCTGGGCATCCGGATCATCGTCGACCTCGTCCCCAACCACTCCTCCAGCGCCCACCGCTGGTTCCAGGAGGCGCTCGCCGCTCCCGCGGGCAGCGCCGAGCGGGCGCGCTACCTGTTCCGTGACGGCCAGGGCGAGTCGGGCGAGCTGCCCCCGAACAACTGGGAGTCTGTCTTCGGCGGCCCCGCGTGGACCCGCGTCATGGAGCCCGACGGCTCGGCCGGCCAGTGGTACCTGCACCTCTTCGACACCTCGCAGCCCGACTTCGACTGGACGAACGAGTGGGTGCGCGAGCGCTTCCGGGAGGTCCTCCGCTTCTGGCTCGACCGCGGCGTCGACGGCTTCCGCGTCGACGTCGCGCACGGGATGATCAAGGCCGAGGGGCTGCCCGACTACACGCCGCCCGCCGACAGCGGGTCGATGGGCGGAGTCGCTCCCGCCGACGGCGAGGAGCCCGCCACCGCCCCCTACTGGGCGCAGGACGGCGTCCACGAGATCTACCGCGACTGGCACTCCCTGCTCGCCGAGTACCCGGACGACCGCGTGCTCTGCGCCGAGGCGTGGGTGCAGCCCCTCTCCAAGCTCGCCCGCTGGGTCCGCCCCGACGAGATGCACCAGGCCTTCAACTTCGCCTACCTCGAGACCCCGTGGAGCGCACCCGCCCTCCGCGACATCATCGACTCCTCCGTCGAGGCCTTCGCCGCCGTCGGCGCCCCGTCGACGTGGGTGCTGTCGAACCACGACGTCGTGCGCCACGCGAGCCGCCTGGCCCTGACGTCCGACAACCCGCAGGGCTACGGCATCGGCCCGCGCACGCCCGGACTCCCCGACCCCGTCCTGGGGCTGCGCCGCGCTCGTGCCGCGACCGCCCTCATGCTCGCGCTCCCCGGCTCCGCCTACGTCTACCAGGGCGAGGAGCTCGGGCTCCCCGAGGCGATCGACCTGCCGGACTCGGCGCGTCAGGACCCGACCTGGTTCCGCACGGGCGGCGAGCGCTACGGCCGTGACGGCTGCCGGGTGCCGATCCCGTGGGAGGCGGACGCACCCGCGTACGGCTTCAGCGGCACCGGCGACTCCTGGCTGCCGCAGCCCGGCGACTGGACGCCGCTCGCGCGCGACCGCCAGCGCGGTGTCGCGGGCTCGACGCTCGAGCTGTACCGGTCCCTGCTCGCGGTGCGCCGCGCCGAGGACCTGGGCTCCGGCGCCGTCGAATGGCTCGAGGGCTACCCGGAGGACGTCGTGGCGTTCCGCAACGGAGCCGTCACGGTGATCGCGAACCTCGGCGAGGCTCCGGTCGAGCTGCCCGTCGGCTCCGTGGTGCTGTCCTCGGAGGAGCTGCACGAGCCGGCGCTGCCCGCCGACACCACGGTCTGGCTGCACGCGGAGTAGCTGGCCGCGGGGTCCGCCCGGCGGCTCCCGCGTCCCGCCGCCGGGTCAGCGCCCGGCGTTGGCCTTGAGCCAGAGGTAGGAGTCGACCTTCGTCACGCCGTCGAGGCGGATCTCGAAGTGCAGGTGCGGGCCGGTCGACATGCCGGTCGTGCCCACCAGGCCGAGGAGCTGACCGACCTTCACCGGGTCGCCCTCGGACACGGCCGCCGAGCCGTGCTGCATGTGCGCGTACACGCTCGAGACGAGCTGCCCGTCGATCTCGTGGTCGACGATCACGTGCACGCCGAGCGAGCCCTCGCCGTCGATGACCGTGCGCACGATGCCGTCGGCGATCGCCTGGATGGGCGAGCCGTCGCCCGGGTTGAAGTCGGTGCCGCCGTGGTTCACCGAGCAGCCCGCGCAGTTGCGGTAGCCGAAGCGGTCGCCCACCGGCACGCCGACGGCGAAGGGCCACTGGATCGACGCGTTCGGGTCGTTCGTGAAGCCGGTGTCGGAGGTGCGGACGATGTCGGCGACGTTGGTCTGCGTCTTGCGCTCCTGCACGCCGAACCCGTCGCGGGCGACCGTCTCGGCGCTGACCTCGCCGGCGACGAACGACTGCGCGCCGCGGCGGGCGTCGGCGCCGAAGGGGGTCGAGAGGCTCTGCGCCTGCACGTCCTCCGCGGTCAGGAGCGATGTGGCCGGCAGAGAGGTCGCCGCCACGATGGCCGCGACGAAGGAGAGGGCGACGAGTCCGCCGACCCGGGCCCGGCGCACGGGCCGGAGCGGCGTCGCGCGCGGTGCGGGGACGGGCGCCGGGGCGCTGCGGACCGAGGCGACGCGGCGCTCCGCCTCGCGCAGCTGCTCCGCCGTGGGAGCCGCGAGGAGGTCGTCGGAGCCGCTCGCCAGCGAGACGTCGGAGGCGAGGGCCAGAGCGCGCTCGCGCTCGCGGAGCTCGCGACGGGAGAGGGGTGGAGTCGATTCGCCGGGGGTCGATGCAGGGGCAGCGGGGGCGGGCGAATCGGGGCTCACGAAATCGATGTCTTCCGTCGGGGGCAAGGGACGAGCGGGCCTCCAGGGAGAGGCACCGCTCGGCTCCGTGAGCGCAGCCTGTGCGAACATCACGAATTCATAAAGGATAACCACGGCCGGCGGGATCCGGCCAGAGGCCGCCGCGCACAGGCGCGATCGGGGCACGACGCGCGGCGAGCCCCGGCGGGATCCTGCGCCGATCCGCCTCTCGGCGCATGGAATCCTTGTCGGCTCGGCCTGGGAGAGCGGTTACACCTCGTCCGCGCGCAGGCGGCGCAGCAGATCCTCCAGCTCGGCGAAGAGAGGATCCGGTGCCGCGATGAGCAGGCCGGAGCCGAAGGGTGCGCCGTCGAGTCCCGCGACCCGCGCACCCGCCTCCTCGGCGATGAGGGCACCCGCAGCGAGGTCCCACGGGTTCAGGCCCCGCTCGTAGTACGCGTTCAGCTGCCCGGTGGCCACCGAGCACAGGTCGAGCGCC
The DNA here is from genome assembly GCF_002932165.1 of Rathayibacter sp. AY1F8. NCBI lineage: Bacteria > Bacillati > Actinomycetota > Actinomycetes > Micrococcales > Microbacteriaceae > Rathayibacter > Rathayibacter sp. AY1F8. Next base: position 50,073 of record NZ_PSVB01000009.1, on the reverse strand, counting down.
GCCGAGCCGATGCGGCGGATGTCGCGGACCGAGCCCAGGAGCTCCTGCACCACGGCGCCCTGACGCATCCGGCGGCCCGCGTCGTAGCCGAAGCCGGTGCCCACCAGCGCGAGCGAGAGGGAGGAGGGAGCCGAGACCTGCAGCACGACTCCGTCCCGCTCGGCTCCCCCGCCTCGGCTGGCCGTGGTCACCTCGCCCGTCGCTCCGTTCACGACCGCGCCGGCGAGCGCGGTCCAGGTCGCGGGATCCGGCTCCCCCTCCACCACAGCGATGCTGACCGCGTAGGAGGGGATGCCGTAGAGGTAGTTGACGGTCCCGTCGATCGGATCGACGACCCAGGTCAGCCCGCTCGTGCCGCCCCCCGACCCCGACTCCTCGCCGAGGAAGCCGTCGTCCGGACGCGCCTCGGCCAGGCGCCGGCGGATCAGCTCCTCGACCTCCCGGTCCGCGGCCGTCACCACGTCCTCCGGGGACGACTTCGACGCGGCGATCTCGACACCGTCCTGCCGCCGCTGGCGGGCGAGGTGCGCCGCCTCGACGGCGATCGAGCGGGCGATGGCGAGGAGGGGGGCGTTGTCGCTCATGGCCCCAGCCTAGGGATCGGGCCCATCATGGGGGGATGAGCACCCCTATCGCCCTCACGGGAGCCACCGGAGCCGTGGGCGGTCGCGTCGCGCGCGAGCTCGCCGACGCCGGTCACGCCCTCCGCCTGCTGGTCCGCGACCCGTCCCGCGCGCCCGAGCTCCCCGGGGCCGAGGTGGTGCGCTCCTCCTTCGCCGACGCGGGCGACTCGCTCGAGGGCGTGCGCCTCCTCCTGATGGTCTCCGCCTCCGAGAACGAGGAGCGCCGCGCCGAGCACCTCGCGTTCGTCGGTGCAGCCACCGCCGCGGGTGTCGAGCACGTCGTCTACACCTCCTTCGCCGGAGCCGCACCCGATGCGGTCTTCACCCTCGCCCGAGACCACGCGGCCACCGAGGACGCGATCCGCCGCTCCGGCATGGGCTGGACGTTCCTCCGCGACAACCTCTACCTCGACTTCCTGCCCGCGATGCTCGGCGACGACGGCGCGATCCGCGGACCCGCGGGATCGGGCCGTGCCGCCGTCGTCGCGCGCGAGGACGTGGCCCGCGCCGCCGCCGCGGTCCTCCGCTCCCCCTCCGAGCACCGCGGAGCCGCCTACGAGCTGACCGGGCCCGAGGCCCTCACCCTCGACGAGGTCGCGGCGACCCTGACGGCGGCGGGCCGCCCCGCCGTGTACGTCGACGAGACCCTCGAGGAGGCGTACGCGTCACGCCGCCGCTGGAACGCACCGGACTGGCAGCTGGACGCCTGGGTCAGCACCTACTCCGCGATCGCCGCCGGACAGCTGGAGCACGTCTCGTCCGACGTCGAGCGGCGGACCGGACGGCCGCCGCTCTCCCTCGCAGGGTTCCTGGAGCAGGAGGCGCGGGGCTGAGGCGACGGCGCGGGCCGGGCCGACGGCGCGCGAGGTGCGACGGGACGAAGAGGCCGGGTCCGGCGATCCGCCGGACCGGTGCTCCCCCGGAAAGGCGCTCCCCCGGAAAGGCGCTCCGCCGGAAGGGCGATCCCCCGACATGCGGAACGCCCCGCGCATCTCGTGATGCCGGGGCGTCTGCTGGATGTTCCTGCTCGGTGGCGAGTGAGGGATTCGAACCCCCGAAGGCTACGCCGTCTGATTTACAGTCAGATCCCTTTGGCCGCTAGGGTAACTCGCCGTGGCGCACCCGACCGCATGTTCACAACCGGAGGCGCTCAGCAAGGATACCCACGCGACCGGCGGATCGGAAATCGGTGCCGCGCGGCCTCAGTCCGCCTCCGCCGCGTAGCGGGACGCCGCCTCCGCGACCTTCCCCGCGTAGCTCCCGGCCGGGTTGTAGGCCGCGATCGCCGCCCGCCATCCCGACTCCGTCGAGAGGTCGCCGCCGGCGTCGCAGAGGTACCGGGCGGCGGTCACCGCCTGCTGGTCCACGTTCTGCGGATCCCATCCGCTCGACGCCCACGCCATCCACGTCGCCGGGATGATCTGCAGGGGACCCATCGCCCGGTCGACCTCGGCGTCGCCGTCCAGAGCCCCGCCGTCGTTGTCGGGGACCCGGTCGAAGCGCGTTCCGTCCAGGCGCGGACCGTAGATCGGCTCCGTCGGCCGCCCGTCCTCGCCCAGCTCGCCGCCGTCGATCGTGCCGTGCCTGCTCTCGACGTAGCCGATGCCGGCCAGGGTCGCCCAGTCCAACCGGCAGTCGGGGTCGACCGACGCCGTGAGGAGGGCCGTGCCCGCGTAGGCGGTGAGCGCACGCAGCGGGATGCCGCTCCCCTCGGACGCCGTGCCCAGCCACGCCTCGTCGGCGAGCAGTCGCACCGGCGTCGCCGCGGCCTGCTCGGGATCCTCCAGCACGACGGGGTCGGCCGCGACGGGAGCGGTCGCCGCGGGAGGGACTGTGGACAGGCCCTCCTCGACCGTCAGCGCGGGCGGCCGCTGGCCGCAGCCGGCCAGGAGGAGGCCGGCGAGCGGGACGAGGACGAGAACGGGGAGGCGGCGCACCCCTCAGAGGTACCAGCCGCGCCTGGGGCCGGGCTCCGCCACGCCTGAAAGCTAAACTCGGAGCCATGGCAGATTCAACGTTCGACGTCGTCAGCAAGATCGACAAGATGGAGGCGGACAACGCCCTGAACCAGGCCCACAAGGAGGTCGAGCAGCGCTACGACTTCAAGAACGTCGGCGCCTCGATCGCCTGGAGCGGCGAGAAGATCCTGATCAAGGCCAACACCGAGGAGCGGGCGAACGCCATCCTCGACGTCTTCCAGTCGAAGCTGATCAAGCGCGGCATCAGCCTCAAGAGCCTCGACGCGGGCGAGCCCTTCGCGTCCGGCAAGGAGTACCGGATCGAGGCCACCCTCAAGGAGGGCATCGACCAGGAGCACGCGAAGAAGATCAACAAGCTCATCCGCGACGAGGCGCCGAAGTCGGTCAAGTCGCAGATCCAGGGCGACGAGCTCCGCGTCTCCTCGAAGAGCCGCGACGACCTCCAGGCGACCATGGCGCTCCTGCGCGGAGCCGACCTCGAGCTCGACCTCCAGTTCGTCAACTTCCGCTGAGGAATGACGCACACGGGAGCACGCGCGTGATCGCCGGCATCGACGAGCCCGACCGGCGGGGCCGCACCGGACTCGACCGGGAGGGCCTCGACCTCGTCGGGAACCCCGACGTGGTCGTGAAGGAGGTCACCCTCCTCTCGAGCGACTGGTACGTCCTCCGCACCACCCGCTTCGACTACCGGCACCGCGACGGCAGCTGGACCAGCGAGCAGCGCGAGACGTACGACCGGGGGAACGGCGCGGCGGTCCTGCTCTACGACGCCGACGCGCGCACCGTCGTCCTGATCCGGCAGTTCCGCTACCCCGCGTACGTGAACGGCGACCTCGACGGGATGCTCCTCGAAGTGCCCGCCGGTCTCCTGGACGAGGACGGGCCCGAGGAGGGCGCCCGCCGCGAGGCGTCCGAGGAGACCGGACTCGAGGTCGGCCGGCTCGAGCACGTGTTCGACGCGTTCATGAGCCCCGGCTCGGTCACCGAGAAGCTGCACTTCTACGCCGGGCGCTACCGTGCGGGCACCCGCAGCGGAGCATTCGCGGGACTCGCCGACGAGGGCGAGGACATCGAGGTCCTCGAGCTCTCGTTCGACGAGGCGCTGACCCAGATCGGCGTGCAGATCGTCGACGCGAAGACGATCATGCTCCTGCAGTGGGCGGCCCTGTCCGGCCCGTTCTCGCGCTGACGCGCGAGCGTCGCGGCTGCGGACGCATCAGCGCGCGTACTCGGCGAGGGCGCGTCCGGTCAGCGTGTCCGCCGCCGCGAGCCCGACCGGAGTCCCCTCGAAGACGATCGTCCCTCCGTCGTGCCCAGCTCCGGGCCCCACGTCGATGATCCAGTCCGCGTGCGCCATCAGGGCGCGGTGGTGCTCGATCACCACGACCGAGTTCCCGGAGTCGACCAGCCGGTCGAGCAGTCCGAGCAGCGTGTCGACGTCCGCGAGGTGCAGGCCCGTGGTCGGCTCGTCGAGCAGGTAGACGGATCCGGACGAGGCCATGTTGATCGCGAGCTTGAGGCGCTGACGCTCGCCCCCGGACAGCGTGTTCAACGGCTGTCCGAGCGTGAGGTAGCCGAGACCGACGTCGACGAGGCGGGCGAGCACCGTGTGCGCCGGTCCGCTCGCGAAGAACTCCGCGGCGTCGACGATCGGCATCGAGAGCACCTCGTGGATGTTCCTCCCGCGGAGGCGGTACTCGAGCACCTCAGCGGTGAACCGCTTGCCGTCGCACTCCTCGCAGACCGACGAGACCGTCGCGGCGGGGCCCAGCTCGGTGAAGATCATCCCGGCCCCCTTGCAGACGGGGCAGGCGCCTGCCGAGTTCGCGCTGAAGAGCGCCGGTCTCACACCGTTCGCCTTCGCGAAGGCCGCCCGGATCGCGTCGAGGACCCCGGTGTAGGTCGCCGGATTGCTGCGCCGCGAGCCGCGGATCGGCGACTGGTCGGCCACCACCACGCCGGGCCGACCCGCGAGCGAGCCGTGCAGGAGCGACGACTTCCCCGACCCTGCGACTCCGGTGACGACGGTCAGCACGCCCAGCGGGACGTCCACGTCGACGCCGCGGAGGTTGTGCGTGGAGGCCCCGCGGATCTCCACCGCCCCGGTCGGACGGCGCACGGCCTCCTTCAGCGGGACGCGGTGACCGAGATGACGGCCCGTCAGGGTGTCCGACGTGCGCAGCTGCGCCACCGTCCCCTCGAACCTCAGCTCGCCGCCGTGCGCACCGGCCCTCGGACCGAGGTCGACCACGTGATCGGCGATCTCGATGATCTCCGGCTTGTGCTCGACCACCAGGACGGTGTTGCCCTTGTCCCGCAGGCGGCGCAGCAGCTCGATCATCCGCGAGACGTCGTGCGGATGCAGACCCGCCGTCGGCTCGTCGAAGACGTACGTGACGTCCGTGAGGCTCGATCCCAGATGCCGCACCATCTTGACCCGCTGCGCCTCACCGCCCGAGAGGGTGCCCGACTCCCGATCGAGCGACAGGTAGCCCAGCCCGACCTGGACGAGGGCGTCGAGCGTCCCGAGGAGGGTCTCGACGATAGGAGCGACGGACGGCGCCTGCAGCCCGCGGAGCCACGCGGCGAGGTCGGTCGCCTGCAGCGCGGCGCACTCGGCGATGTTCCGGCCCCCGATGCGCGACTCCAGTGCCGCGCGGGTGAGCCGGCCGCCTCCGCACTCGGGACAGGCGGCGAAGGTGGCCACCCGCTCGGCGAAGGCGCGGATGTGCGGCTGCGCCGCCTCCTTCGCCAGGTAGAGGCGGGTGACCTTCACCAGGAGGCCCTCGTAGGTCATCGTCATCCCGGCGATGGCCATCTTCGTGGCCGGACGGTGGAGGAACGCGTCCATCTGCTCGGGCGTGAAATCGGCGATCGGCACATCGGCCGGATAGAGGCCCGACTCGGCGAGGCCCTTCCAGTACCAGCCGCCGACGACGAAGTTGGGGATCGCGTCGAGAGCGCCGCCCTCGAGCGACTTCGAGCGGTCGATCAGCGCGTCGAGGTCGATGCTCGACACCCGGCCCGTCCCCTCGCACCGCGGGCACATCCCCTCCGGCAGGTTGAAGGAGAACGCACCGCTCGTGCCCGCGTGCGGATCGCCGATCCGGCTGAAGAGGATCCGCAGCATCGTGTACGCGTCGGTCGCCGTGCCGACCGTGGACCGGCCGTTCGACCCCATCCGCTCCTGATCGACGACGATCGTGGCCGACAGTCCGTCGAGCGACTCCACGTCCGGGCGGGCCGGCGACCCCATGAACTGCTGCACGAAGGCGGAGTAGGTCTCGTTGATGAGGCGCTGGGACTCGGCCGCGATGGTGCCGAAGACGAGCGACGACTTGCCGGAGCCCGAGACCCCGGTGAACACGGTGATCCTCCGCTTGGGGATGTCGACGTCGATCCCCCGGAGGTTGTTCTGGCGCGCACCGCGCACCCGGATGACGTCGTGGGGCGAGGCCGTGGTCATGCTGTCTCCGTCCAGAGCGGTGCCCGAATCCTAGAGGAGGTGCGCGGCGTCCGCGCCGGAACGACGAACGGCCCCCCGGAGTGCACCGGAGGGCCGTTCGGAGAGCACGCGTCAGAGCGCGACCGGCTCCGCCCGCGATATCGCGATCATGTCCTCGCGAGGAACGACCTTCACGCGCGCACGGCCCTCGGGCTCGCCGAGCGCCATCTCGTGCTCGTCCAGCCGGTGCCAGCCGTCGAGATCCGTGTAGGCGATGTCCCGCTCCTCGAGCAGGGCGACCACGGCCGCCTCCTCGGGGTGCTCGGGCGTCCACCAGGACGCCTGGTCGTTGAGCACGTGCGCGACGGTCTCCATGGCGTCGGACTTGGTGTGCCCGATGAGGCCCACCGGTCCGCGCTTGATCCAGCCGGTCGCGTACACGCCGTGGACCTGCTGGTCCTCGTCGTCCAGGACCTGGCCCTCGCGGTTCGGGATCACGCCGCGCATCTCGTCGAACGGGAGGCCGTCGAGCGGCGAGCCGAAGTAGCCGACCGCGCGGTACACGGCCTGGACCGGGACCTCGCGGATCTCACCCGTGCCGCGCACGCCGCCCTCGCCGTCCGGCTCGGTGCGCTCGTACCGGATCGCGCCGACCCGACCGGATCCGTCGTCCACGAACTCGAGCGGCTTCGCCCAGAAGTGCAGGTGGAGACGACGCGAGGCGCTCCCGACCTCACGGGTGCGCCACTGGTTGAGCACCCGGTTGATGACCATGACCTGCTTGTTGGTCGCGATGGCGGCCTCCGAAGCGGGATCGAGGTCGAAGTCCTCGTCGGCGACGATCATGTCGACGTCGCGCAGCTCGCCCAGCTCGCGCAGCTCCAGCGGCGTGAACTTCACCTGAGCGGGACCGCGGCGCCCGAAGACGTGCACGTCGGTGACGGGAGAAGCCTTCAGCCCCTCGTAGACGTTCGGCGGGACCTCGGTGGGCAGGAGGTCCTCGGCGTGCTTCGCCAGCATCCGCGAGACGTCGAGCGCCACGTTGCCGTTGCCGATGACGGCGACGGAGGACGCCTCCAGCGGCCAGGTGCGCGACACGTCGGGGTGGCCGTCGAACCAGCTGACGAAGTCGGCCGCACCGTAGGAGCCCTGGAGCTCGACACCCGGGACGTCGAGCGGAGCGTCGCGGACGGCGCCGGTCGCGAAGATCACGGCGTGGTAGTGCCGCTTGAGATCCTCGAGCGTGATGTCGGTCCCGAAGTGCACGTTGCCGAAGATGCGGATGTCGCCCCGGTCGAGCACCTCCCGCAGCGCGGTGATGATCCCCTTGATGCGCGGGTGATCGGGCGCGACGCCGTAGCGGACCAGGCCGTAGGGCGCGGGCAGGTGCTCGAACAGATCGATCGAGACGTCGTACTTCTTCTCGGCCTTGATCATGAGGTCGGCGGCGTAGATGCCCGCGGGACCCGCGCCGACGATGGCCAGCCTGAGCTTGGTCATTGCGTTCCTCCTGCCGGGGCGCCGCAGCGCACAACCGGTCTCATTCCTGCGGCGCAGGGCGCGCCGCGACGATCGGGGTCAGCCGTTGCGCTCGACGACGGTGTCGGCGAAACGCGTCAGCGCCTTGCGGACGGAGCCGTCGGGCAGCGGAGCGAGGGCGGCGACGGCCTCGTCGGCCCACCGATGGGCCTCGGCGAGGGTCTGCGCGGTGACGTCGTGATCGCGCAGCTGAGCGATGGCGTCCGAGATGTCGGCGCTCTGCTCCTCCGTGTGCGCGATGGCGTCGTTCGAGCGGCTCACATAGCTCTCGATGCGGGCGAGGAGAGCCGCGGCCTCCCTATCGGAGGAGGCGCGCTCGCGCAGGCGCAGGATCGGCAGCGTCGACACGCCGGCGCGGATGTCCGTGCCGGGGTTCTTGCCGGTCTCCTCCGGCTGGGGAGAGAGGTCGATGACGTCGTCGACGATCTGGAAGGCTACGCCGATCTTCTCGCCGAAGACGCGCATGGCCTCCTCGTACTCCTCCGGAGCCTCCGAGAACGCGACTCCCGTGCGGCCCGCCGCGGCGATCAGGGACCCGGTCTTGTCGGCCAGGACGGACAGGTAGTGCTCGACCGGGTCCTCGCCGTCGGTCGGGCCGACCGTCTCGTGCAGCTGCCCGAGGACGAGCCGCTCGAACGTGTCGGCCTGGAGCCGGATCGCCTTGTCGCCGAGCTCGACCATCAGCTGGTTCGCGCGGGCGAAGAGCAGATCGCCCGTCAGGATGGCCACGTTGTTGCCCCACACGGTCTGCGCCGACGGGACGCCGCGGCGCTTCTCCGCCTCGTCCATGACGTCGTCGTGGTAGAGCGATGCGAGATGCGTGATCTCGATCGCCTGCGCACCGAGCAGGACCTGCGGCGTGTTGCCGCGGCCCAGCGACGCGGCCAGGAGGGTGAGCATCGGGCGCACACGCTTGCCGCCCGCCTCGAGGAGGTACCGGGTGGAGACATCGGCCACAGCGTCCGCGAAGGACAGCTGCCGGACGAGACCCTCCTCGACCTGCTCCAGACCCGCGTCGATCGCGCGGGCGAGAGCCCGGTCCGACGAGGAGGAGAAGATGCGCTCGGAGAGGCCGAGCTGCGCCGTCAGAGACGGGCTGCGACGGGCGACGGGCGCAGTGGCGTTCACAGGGAAACCCTAACGTCTCGGCCTGTGCGGACCCCGGTCGTCATCGGGTCGCCGCGATCGGCTTGACGCCGCGGTGCAGCGCCACGATGCCAGCGGTCAGATCGCGGTAGGCCACGCGCTCGAAGCCCGCCGCGCGGAGCCAGGCGGCGACGACGCTCTGCTCCGGCCAGGCCCGGATGGAATCGCCGAGATAGTCGTACGCAGGATTGTTCGACGACGCGAGGCGCACGACGGCGGGCATGACCGTCGACAGGTAGAAGTCGTACGCGGCGGCCAGCGGAGCGATCGGCGGAGTCGAGAACTCGCAGATCACGACCCGGCCGCCGGGCTTCAGCACACGCAGGAACTCGGCGAGCGCCGTCCTCGGCTCGGCCACGTTGCGCAGACCGAACGAGATGGTCACGGCGTCGAACGACTCGTCCTCGAACGGGAGGTCCATCGCGTCGGCCTGGACGAACTCGATCCGGTCGTTGCCCGCCTGACGGCGACGGCCGACGGCGATCATCCCCGGGGAGAAGTCGGCTGCGACGACCTGGGCGCCCGACCGCGCCAGCGACGCGCTCGACGTTCCGGTGCCGGCCGCGATGTCGAGAATGCGCTCACCGGGAGCAGGGTTGACGGCGCGAGTGGTCGCGATCCGCCAGAGCCGGTCGTTCCCCACCGAGAGGAGTCCGTTCACCAGGTCGTAAGCGGGAGCCACGGTGTCGAACATCGAGGCGACCTCGTCGGGCCGTTTGGTGAGGTCTGCCTTCGTCACGATCCGCAAGTCTACGGCGAGACGCGGGACGGCGGCTGTGCATCCGCCGTCCCGCGCCGGTCGGCGCGCTCCCCCCTGGGGAAGCGCCGGGACCGCCCCGCTCCGCCTCGCGCGGCGGCCCCGGACCGGATCACGGTAGCAACGGAGCCCTCCGCCCCGAGCCCTGCGGCATGGGGCGTCCCACCTTCTGGCGCGGGCGTACCCTGCTGAGGTGACGCTCATCGGCGCTGGAACCCCCCTGCTGCGTGCGGAGACGACTCCACTCGACTCTCCGCAGTCGCTCCTCTCCCACTCCGACCCGAGGCGGCCCCTCCTCTGGCAGCGCGACGGCGCCGGGCTCAGCGGACGCGGCGAGGCCCTGCGCCTCGAGTTCTCGGGCCCGGAACGGCTGCGGGATGCCGCGGCGGCCTGGCGTCGGCTTTGCGACGCGGCGACGGTGGAGGACCGGGTCGGACTACCCGGGACGGGGCTGGTCGCGTTCGGGACCTTCGCTTTCTCGAGCCGATCCGAGGCGACGAGCGTGCTGATCGTGCCGCGCACCGTGATCGGGACGCGCGACGGCCGGTCATGGCTGACGCGGATCACGATCGGCGAGGCGGAGGGACCGGATACGCCGGGCGAGGAGCCGCTGGGGGCGGAGTACCACGTGCCGCTCTCGCCGGGTGCGCTGCCGCCGGACGGGTACCGCGCGGCGGTCGCTGCCGCGGTGGAGACGATCCGGGCGGGTGAGCTGTCCAAGGTCGTGATCGCGCGCGATCTGCAGGGGCGGCTCCCGCCGGGGGCGGACCTGCGTCGGATGCTGGGTGCGCTCACCGAGCGGTACCCGGACTGCTGGGGCTTCGCCGTGGACGGATTCCTCGGCGCCAGTCCGGAGACGCTGGTCGCGGTCGATCGGGGCGAGATCTCGGCGAGGGTGTTGGCCGGCACGGCCGCACGAGGCGAGGATCCCCTCGCCGACGCGGACGTGGAGGCCGCTCTGCTCGAGAGTCCGAAGGACCGCTCGGAGCACGCTTTCGCTCTCGCCAGTCTGGTCCGGGAACTCGAGCCCCACACACGGGAGCTGACGGCGGGCGCCGCCCCGTTCACGCTCCGCCTGCCGAATCTCTGGCACCTCGCGACGGACGTGCGAGGAATTCTGGGCGACTCCTCCAGCGCGCTCGATCTCGTCGATGCTCTTCACCCGACCGCGGCAGTGGCCGGCACTCCGACCGCCGACGCCCTTGCGCTCATCGAGCACCTGGAGCCCTTCGACCGCGGTCGGTACGCAGGACCCGTCGGCTGGATCGACGGCAACGGCGACGGCGAGTGGGCCGTCGGACTCCGTAGCGCCGAGGTCACGGCCGAGGGCGCGGTCACGGCCTGGGCGGGCGCCGGCATCGTGGCCGACAGCGTTCCCGAGTCCGAGCTCGCCGAGACCCGCATGAAGTTCCGCCCGATCACCGACGCTCTGGCCTGACGCACGTCGGGAATCGTTGAAGCCGTCGGCTACCCGCCGCTTACCCCGCCCGGTCCCCGTCGAGCCGGGGAACCCCCGGCCGTCGTCCTGCGCCCACCGGCGGACGCCCGGGCAGCGCCGGCGGTCTGGTCGTCACCCGGCGGCCGGTCGGTGTGGTCCAGTCCGCTGTGCCGTCCGGATGGAGCAGATACGTCCAGCGGTCGCCGTGGCGCACGTGGTGGTGGGCGACGCACAGGGAGGCGAGGTTGTCGGGAGTCGTCTCTCCCCCGTTCCGCCATTCGACGCTGTGGTCGGTCTCCGTCGAGGACGCCGGCCGGGTGCAGCCCGGGAAGCGGCAGGTCTGGTCGCGGAGGCGGACCAGCAGCCTCATCCTCGGCGGCGGGAGGCGGTGGCGGCGCCCGACGGAGACGACCGCGCCGGTCTCCTCGTCGGTCAGCACGGGAGTGAAGGCGGCGTCGTCGTCGATGAGCGCTCGCACCGCCTCGGCGGGGATCGGCCCGTAGCCGTCGAGCTCGGCGGCCGCCTCGTCGTCACCTGCGGCGGTGCTCGCCGCCACGGTGACTCTCACCTCGGCCCGCAGCCCGGTCGAGGGCGCCGCGGCTCCCTCCGGAGTGGTCCCCGCCACGTCCCCGTGGCAGAGCAGGTCGGCCCACGCGTCGGCGCGGAGCTGCGCCAGCGTCCGCAGATCGCGGTCCCCTTCGGCGCCGTCCCGCAGATCCCTCGCGATGCGGTCGAGTCGGGCGAGCGCTCCGACGGCCTCGGGCGCGGGGACGTGCGCGCACACCGTCGCCATGCCGTCGATCCCGGCTGTCATCCACACCCGGCGGTCCTCGCGGGCGCGAGCGTGCCGCTCGGCGAGGGGCTCGTCGTGCAGCTCCTCCCGCACCCGCGCGAGGGCGTGGCGCAGCTGCCCCGGGGTCAGCGTCTCCGCGAGGTCGACGGCCCGGTCGTCGTAGGCCGCGCGCGCCGCTGCCGGGAGGGTCGCCGCGACGGAGCAGACGAGCTGGCCGGCCTCCCAGCGCATCCTGGCGTCGGCGAGCGCGGAGCGGGTCCGCGGCAGCTCCTCCATCAGGAGCGAGGCGTGCAGCAGCTCCCTGGCGGCGGTGCGCTCGGAGACCCCGAGGGCGACGGCGAACTCCGCTCGGATCGACCGTTCGACGAGGTCCGTCGCATCCTTGCTGTCCGTCGAGGAGCCTCGGGCGAACGCGTCGGGACAGGTCAGCGCCGCGCGGTGTCCCGCGTGCAGCGCCTCCGCCGCGGTCAGGAGCACCGGGGAGGCGCTCCTCGCGAGCGCCGCCGCCCGGTCGCCGAGGGCGAGGACCTCTCCTCGCACCGTCTCCGCATCAGCCATGCCTCCAGCGAAGCAGCAGCAGACGAGCTGCGGAGCTCGAACGAGGCGTCCCCGGGAGAACAGCGTCCGACGACGACCTGTGGAGGACCGACCGACCGGACCCGTGCGGACTCAGCGCTCGAGCCGGATCTCCACGATGCCCGGCCCGTCACCCGGCGAAGTCAGCGCCTGCTCCAGCTCGCCGCGCGTCGCCGCACGACGGTGGCCCCACCCGTAGGCGCGCGCGAGAGCCTCCAGATCGGCGTTCTGCGGGGTGAACTGCACGCGGTCGAACGCATCAGGATGCGAGCTCGACGCGACCTCGAGTCCGTCGAAGATCGTGCCGCCCCCGTCGTTCACGACGACGAGCTGCACGCGCGGGCGTCGCTCTCCGGGCGGGAGGAGGAGGCCGCCGGCCTCGTGGAGCAGAGTGAGATCGCCGAGGACCGCCCGGGTGACTCCGCCGGCTCCCTGCTCGGTCGCCTGCGAAGCCACCGCGATCCCGAGAGCCGTCGAGATCGTGCCGTCGATGCCGGCGAGGCCGCGGTTCGCCAGGACGGATATCCGCTTGCCCGGCAGGGTCCCGTCGGCGACGCGGATCAGCCGCGACGCTCCGAACAGCAGCCGGTCGTGCGGCCAGGTGACCTTCCAGACCGCGGCGACGACGAAGTCGCGGGTGAGCGGTGCCCTGATCGCGGCGAGGGCGTTGCGCGCGTAGCCGCGGCGGTCCTCGACCGACATCGACCCCGCGTCGGGGACCTCGTCCAGCTCGTCGGGGTCGACCGTCAGGGCGCGGCTCGCGAACACCCAGGATCCGGCCCAGGCGCGCTCGCCGCGCTCAGGACGCGGCGACCCCTCGGGGCGGACCACGTCGACGCCTCCGACGCGGCGGGCGCGCCGGCCGGGGTTGTAGAACTGATCGCGCACGGCGTCCACGACGATCACCTCGACGTCCTCGCGGCGCAGCAGTTCGGGGACCTCGCGGGAGAGCGTCGGGTGTCCGAGCACGATCGCCCGGCGGATGCGTCCGCCGAAGTCGGGCTCGCCGAGCAGGCGCCGCCAGGCGACGACGAGCTGCGGTCCGAAGCGGGCGCCGGAGGAGACCTCGGCCAGCAGCGGCCAGTCGCCGGCGCGAGCGATCTCCTCGGCCGCGGCGCCCGCCTTGTCCCCGGCGATGACGACCGTGAGCGGCTCACCGGGACCGGCGGTCACGACGGCACGCGGGATCCCGGATCCGACAGCGGGCGACGAGACCGGTCCGATCCGCTCCATGTCGGGCAGAGCGGAGGAGAGCGGGTCGCGGAAGGAGAGGTTCAGATGGACCGGCCCGCGGCGCGCCGCGGTGACGGCACGATCGGCGAGCGCCCGCGCGTCCTCGGGCAGGGAGGCGTCGTCCGGAGCAGCGACATCCTCGAACAGCCGCACGGCACGCCCGTACAGCTCGCGCTGCTCGGCCGTCTGGTTCGAGCGGATGCCGCGCAGCTCGTCGGGCCGGTCGGCGGTCAGGACGATCATCGGCACGTCCGAGGCGTCCGCCTCGAGCACTGCCGGGTGCAGGTTCGCGGTCGCCGTGCCGGAGGTCGTGATCACGAGCGCCGGCATCCGGGATTCGAGGGCGAGGCCCAGCGCCAGGAACCCCGCGGAGCGCTCGTCGATCCGCACGTGCAGCCGGATGTCGCCGCGGGTCTCGAGCTCGGCCGCCACCAGGGCGAGCGCCTGCGAGCGGGAGCCCGGAGCGACGACGACGTCGCGGACGCCGAGCGCGACGAAGCGGGTGAGGAGGTCGACCGCGAATCGGGTGGAGGGGGCGACCGGCCGGTGCTCAGGCATCCCGGCGGCCGGGGCCGTCGGCCTCGCCCTGCTCGTCCATCTCGGCGAGGTCGCGCTCGAGCTGGGCGATGCGCTCGGCCTGCAGGCGCTCCTCCTCGGGGTCGCGCTCGGTGCGGAGGGTGCCGAGGAAGTCGGGGTCGTCGTCCGGAGCGGTGTAGCGGCGGCCGGCGGCGCGCTGCTTGCGAGGGCGGCCGATCCAGAACCACAGTCCCGCACCGATGACCGGGAGGATCAGCACCACCAGGAGCCAGGACCACTTCGGGATCGCCCGCACGGCGTGACGGTTGCTCATCGCGACGTCGATCACGGTGTAGACCGTGAAGACGGCGAGGGCCACGAGCAGGCCGATGACGAGGCGGATCATGGACACGAGTCTACGTCCGGCACCCCCGTCGGGGAGGGTCCGCACGGACGCTGGACAGGAGGCTCCCACGGTGCTCACGGAAGCGCGTGCAGGGGCCGACGTACACTGTCCCGGTGAAACTGAGCCGCGCGGTCGTCGTCTACTCGCTCCTGCGCCTGGCGATGTTCGCCGGCGTCTTCGTGCTGGTGTACCTGCCGGCGCGCACCTTCGTCGACTCGGAGCTGACGGCAGCGGTCACCGCGGGCTTCGTCGCCGCGATCGCGAGCCTGTCCCTCTCCTACATCCTGCTGAGGAAGCCCCGCGAGCGCATCGCGGAGGCGATCTACGAGCGCCGCAAGGACGTCCCGCGCGCCCCGACCGACGACGACGTCGAGGACGCCGCGGTCGACGCGACCCGCGACGACCGCTGAGCCGGGCGCTCCCGCCGGCGAGGCCTCCCCTCTGACGCGCTGACCCCGCTCGCACCAGGCCCGGCCCGCAACAGCCGATCTCACCCGAATCCGGCCCACCCGAGCCCGCCTGGTGCGAGCCGCCGCTCTAGAACGCCAGCGCCGCCCCGAGGATGACCGCGTAGGCGAGCCCGCCCAGGCTGGTCAACTGCAGCGCCAGGATGAGCTCCTTCGCCGTCTTCGCCGTCAGGGTGATCAGGATGGCCGGCAGGATCATCAGAAGCACGAAGAGCGTCAGCCATGCCAGCGGGTAGAACAGCGCGAGGATCACCGCGATGCCGAACGGGATCAGTACGAAGCCCGTGTAGATCGCGCGGGACACGGCCGGTCCCGCGAGGACCGCGAGGGTCCGCTTGCCCGAGAGGCGGTCGGTCGGGATGTCGCGGATGTTGTTGACCATGAGCACGGCGCAGGCGAACAGGCCCGCCGCCACGGCGCCGAGCCACGACTCCTGGTTGGTGCGGCCGATCTGCACGAACGTGGTGCCGACGGTGGCGACCAGGCCGAAGAACACGAAGACGAAGAGCTCGCCGAGCCCGAGGTAGCCGTAGGGGCGGCGTCCGCCGGTGTAGAACCACCCGGCCGCGATCGCCGCCGCGCCGACGATCAGGAACCACCACTGCCCCGAGAGGGCGGTGAGCACGAGGCCGGCGACGGCCGCGATCCCGAAGAAGACCAGGGCGACGGTGAGCACCTGGCGGGGCTTCGCCGCTCCGGAGCCGGTCAGCCGCGAGGGTCCGACGCGGTTGGCGTCGGTGCCGCGCACGCCGTCGGAGTAGTCGTTGGCGTAGTTGACGGCGATCTGCAGGGCGAGCGAGACGGCCAGGCAGAGCAGGGCGCGCACCCAGTGCCAGCCCTCGTCGACGACCTGGGTCGCTCCGGTGCCGATGAGCACGGGGGCGACGGCCAGCGGGAGGGTGCGGAGGCGGGCGCCGGCGATCCACTCGCGGGGACCGGCGGGCTTCACGACGACCGCTCGCGGGCTGCCCCCGGGGCGGCCGCTGGAGGACTTCTTCTTGCGACTCGTACTCGACACGGAGGGAATCCTACCCACCGGCCCGTCGACGCTCGGAGCCGGTCAGGCCTGCTCGGCGAGCACCTCGAGGGCGCGGCGGTCGGGCTTCCCGGAGGCGAGGAGGGGGATGCGGCCGACCGGCAGCACGGCCGCGGGAGCGGCGGCGCGCCCGAGGCGGTCGGCGATCAGGGTGCGCAGGCCGGTGAGCGCGGGAGCCTCCTCCGCCGTGACGACGACCGGGACCTCGCCCCACTGCTCGTCCGCCCGCCGCACGACGACCGCGTCGGGGACGGGCCCCTCGCGGAGCACGGCCTCGACGGCGTCGAGCGACACCTTCTCCCCGCCCGACACGATCACGCGGTCGAGCCGACCGGTCACCCGGAGGCGCCCGTCGACGATCGACCCCGCGTCGCCCGTGCGGTACCAGCGCTCCCCGTCGAGCTCGAGGAAGGCGGAGGCGCTGCGCTCGTGGTCGATCGCGCCGTCGGCGTCGAGGTAGCCCTCCGCGAGGGTCGGGCCGCCGAGCAGCACCTGCCCGTCCTCGACGCGCATCCGCACGTCGTGGAGCGGGACGCCGTCGTAGACGCAGCCGCCGGACGTCTCGCTCGATCCGTAGGTCAGGCGGATGCGCGCACCGAGGGCGGCGGCGCGGTCCCGCAACGGCTGCGGCGTCGCCTGGCCGCCGATCAGGAGCGCGTCGAACGAGCGGAGCGCCTCGGCCGCGGCCGGATCGCGCTCGGCGAGGTCCAGCAGCCGCGCGAGCTGCACGGGGACCAGCGAGGAGTACCGCCGCTCCCCCGCCGGCATCGTCCGAGCGAGAGCGAGGAAGGCCGCCGCGTCGAAGCCGCCGGCCGGGAGGACGACCGGGTCGGCCTCCGCGGTCAGCGAGCGGACGAGCACCTGCAGTCCCGCGACGTAGTGCGTCGGCAGGCAGAGCAGCCAGCGTCCCGGCCCGCCGAGCTCGGCGAGGGTCGTGGAGGCGCTGGTGAGCAGGGCCGCTGTCGAGAGCGCGACCCGCTTGGGCGGCCCCGACGAGCCCGAGGTCTCGACGACGGCGGCGACGCGCTGCGGCACGACGGCATCCTCGGAGGCGGTCGCAGCGCCGGGGGCGGAGACGCGGATCGCCGGGCCGCTGCCGTCCAGGGCCGCGCGAAGAGCGAGGAGGACGGCCTCGACCGTCGCGTCGACACCGGCGAGCGGGCGGGTCACCTGCGTGCCCTCCGGCTCAGAACTGCCACGGGAACGGCGACCAGTCGGGCTCGCGCTTCTCGAGGAAGGAGTCGCGTCCCTCGACGGCCTCGTCGGTGCCGTAGGCGAGGCGCGTGGTCTCGCCCGCGAAGAGCTGCTGGCCCACGAGGCCGTCGTCCACGGCGTTGAACGCGTACTTCAGCATCCGGATGGCCGTGGGCGACTTGGTGAGGATCGTCTCGGCCCACTCCACCGCGGTCGTCTCGAGCTCGGCGTGCGGGACGACCGCGTTCACGGCGCCCATCTCGTAGGCGCGCTGCGCGGAGTACTCCCGCGCGAGGAAGAACACCTCGCGCGCGGCCTTCTGCCCGATCTGGCGGGCGAAGTACGCGGAGCCGTAGCCCGCGTCGAAGGAGCCGACGTCGGCGTCCGTCTGCTTGAAGCGCCCGTGCTCGGCGGAGGCGAGGGTGAGGTCGCAGACCACGTGGAGCGAGTGCCCGCCTCCTGCGGCCCAGCCGGGGACGGCCGCGATGACGACCTTCGGCATGAAGCGGATGAGGCGCTGCACCTCGAGGATGTGCAGGCGGCCGTTCCGCGCGGAGTCGATGCCCTCGGCGGTCTCGCCGTCGGAGTACCGGTAGCCGTCGCGGCCGCGGATCCGCTGGTCTCCTCCCGAGCAGAACGCCCAGCCTCCGTCGCGCGGGCTCGGGCCGTTGCCGGTGAGGATGACGACGCCGATGCGCGGGTTCGTCCGGGCGTCCTCGAGGGCGCGGAACAGCTCGTCGACCGTGCGCGGCCGGAACGCGTTGCGGACCTCGGGCCGGTCGAACGCGACGCGCGCGATGCGGCCGGAGCGGTCGTGGTGGTAGGTGATGTCCTCGAGTGCGTCGAAGCCGTCGACGGCCGCCCAGCGGTGGGCGTCGAACAGTTCGGAGACCTGCGTGCTCATGCCACGACCCTACTGATCTGGACTGCACGGCGACTCGACACCGCCCGGGCAGACGGAAGGGGACCCCGCTGACGCGGAGTCCCCTTCCGGTGCTCGCCCCTACTTGGCGGCGGAGGTGGTGCGGTTCTCGGCCGACACCATCCAGGCGTACTGCTCGAGGCTCTGGATGATCGCGTGGAGGAGATCCGCGCTGGTCGGGTCCTCCTCGTCCACCTGGTCGTGGACCTCGCGCATGGTGGCGGCGGTGTTCTCGAGGCGGATCGTGACCAGGTCGACGGTCTCGGCCGTGTCGATCTCGCCGTGCGGGTACTCGGGGAGGGTGGTGGTCGCGGCGACGGTGTCGCTGCGGCCGTCCGGGATCCCGTGGAGGGCGCGCATGCGCTCGGCGATGTCGTCGCTGAACTCGCGCGCGGCCTCGATGATCTCGTCGAGCTGCAGGTGGAGGTCGCGGAAGTTCTTGCCGACGACGTTCCAGTGGGCCTGCTTGCCCTGGACGTGGAGCTCGATCAGGTCGACGAGGACGATCTGGAGGCTGTCGAGCAGCTCCTTGGAGGCCTTGAAGCCCTTCTCGGCGTTCTGACGGCGGCTGGTCTTGGCACCGGAGCCCGCGGGGGCTTCGACGTGGCGTTCGAGGGTGGTGGTCATGGACCGTTCCTTTCTCTTGCAGTGCCGGGTGCGGTGTCCCGCCCCGAGTCTGGCTTCTTCGGCTGGACGGCGCCCGCACGCGCGGGGTGCGCGCGCTGGACGGGGCCCGTGGTTGCGGGGATCAGATCGTGGCGACGGATCCGGCGTCGACGCGGTAGTTCGAGCCGTTCACGAACGAGGCGCGGTCGGAGCAGAGGAAGGCGATCACGGCTGCGACCTCCTCGGCCTCGCCCCGGCGCTTCAGCTCCATGTACGGGCGCTCCTCGTCGAGGAAGGACGAGATCGCCTCGTCGACCGAGGTGCCCCTCTGCTCGGCGCGCTTGGACATCATCCCGTCGGTCATCGGAGTGCGGATGAACGCGGGCGAGACCGTGTTCACGAGCAGGCCCTCCTGCGCGTAGGAGCGCGAGAGGCCCTTGGCGAAGGCGAGGACGCCCGCCTTCGCGGCGCAGTAGGGCAGTTCGTCGTCGTAGGGCTGCACGGCGTCCTCGGAGGCGGTGAGCACGAGCCGGCCCCAGCCTCCGGTGCGGAGGTCGGGGAGGAACTCGCGCACGAGCCGCACAGGCCCGAGCAGGTCGACCTCGAGCGTGCTGGTCCAGCCCTCGTCGTCGATCTCGTGGAACAGGCCCTGCGCCCCCGTGACTCCGGCGCACTGCACGAGGATGTCGATCGCGCCGACCGCTCCGGCCACGCGGCGGTGCAGCTCGGCGAGCTGCTCCGTGCTGGTGACGTCGGCGGCGAAGGCGTGCAGGCGGCCCTCCGGAGCGTCGAGCCCGGCCGCGGCCCGGTCCAGCTCCGCCTGGTCCTTGTCGGTGATCACGACGGTCGCGCCCTCGGCGAGGAGGAGCTGCGCCGTGGCCAGGCCGATGCCGGAGTCGCCTCCGGTGACGAGGGCGGTGCGGTCGGTGATCCCGAGATCCATGCTGAGGTGCTCCTTGTGGGTGCGGTGCGAGGGGGTGGTACCGGTCTACGCCCCTCGGAGCCGGCCCTCAACGGGTTGCGCGGACGCAGTCGGCGGGGTTACGCGCGGCCGACCTTCTCCGGCGCCAGCTCCTCGATGGTGATGGCCGCGTTGATCAACGCGAGGTGGCTGAGCCCCTGCGGCAGGTTGCCCCAGAAGGCCAGGTCGTCGACCGCGATCATCTCGGACATGATCCCGACGTCGTTCGGGACCGTGGCGACGAGCTCGTCCATCAGGGCGACCGACTCGTCGTGCCGACCGACGCAGGCCAGGGCGGAGGCGAGCCAGAACGAGCAGGCCACGAACGGGTGCTCCTCGCCCTCCATGCCGGAGTAGCGGAACAGCAGCGCGCCGCGGCCGAGTTCCTTCACCAGGGCGTCGATGGTGGAGATCATCCGCTCACCGCGCTCGTAGCCGCTGGGCGCGTGCAGGAGCACCGAGGCGTCCAGCTCCTCGCTGCCCGGGTACATCACGTAGGAGCCGAGCTCCTCGGACCAGCAGTGCTCCTCGATCCACTCGCGGATGCGGTCGCGCTCGAAGCGCCAGCGGTCGGGGCTGCCCGCGACCTGGCCGAGCTCCGCCAGGTGCACGGCCGCGTCGAGCGCCTGCCAGCAGCCCATCTTCGAGGAGGTGTAGTGCTGCTCCTCCTCCAGCTCCCACATGCCCGCATCGCGGTTCCGCCACAGGTCGCAGGTGGTGTCGGCGACGCGGGCGAGGAGCCGACCGGTCTGGATGTCGAGGACGTTGCCCTCGTCGACGTAGATGCGGCAGATGTCGAAGAGGTCGCCGAAGACGCCCAGCTGCAGCTGGCTCTGCGCTGCGTTGCCGGCGACGACCGGGCCGATGCCGGCGTAGCCCGGGACGTCGAACTCCTCCAGGACGGTCGGCATGGAGCCGTCGAGTCCGTAGAAGATGTGCAGATCCGGTCCGTGCTCCTTGATCGTGCGGAGGAGCCAGGACAGCGCGGCGTGCGTCTCCTCGCGCAGGCCGAAGCGCACCAGCGCGTGCATCGTGTACGCGGCGTCGCGCACCCAGGCGAAGCGGTAGTCCCAGTTCTTGCCGCCGTTGGGCGACTCCGGGAGCGACGTGGTCGCGGCCGCGGCGATGGCTCCTGTGGGCGAGTAGATCAGCAGCTTGAGCGCGAGGGCGCTGCGCTGGACGGCCTCGGACCACGGGCCGTCGTAGGAGAACTCCTCCGACCAGTCCTGCCAGCTGCGGATGGTGCGGTCGATGCCGCGGTCGACGTTCTTCGCGACCGGGAAGTGCAGCGGCTCGTCGTGCGTGGCCGACACGACCAGGACGTGCCGCACGGCGTCCTTCCCCGCGGTCACGACGAAGGAGCCCGTCAGCTCGTCGCCGGCGCCGGAGGGCGCGTCGTCGCCGTCGGGCCCGTGCTCCTGCCCGGTGACGCCGATGGTGATGTCTCCGGCGCGGATGAGCGAGCGGCCGTCGGCGTTCTGGATCCACGGGGAGAACCGGCCGAGTCCCGTTCCGGGACGCACGGCCCAGCGCATCCGCACCTCGCCGTCGACACCGTCCACGCGGCGCGCGAGCTCGGCCCACGGGAGGCGGCCCGCGATCCCGGTGACGAGCGCGTCCGTCACGCGGACGGTGCCCGACTCGGTGGTGAAGGTGGTCTCGAGGACGTTCGTGTCGCGGATGTAGGCGCGCGAGACCTCGGCGGGCTCCTCGGGGGCGAGCTCGACGCAGCCGCCGGACTCGGCGTCGATCAGGGCGGCGAAGGCGGGGGTGGAGCCGAGGTCCGGGACGGGCATCCAGTCGACGCTGCCGTCCTTCGCGATCAGGGCGACCGTGCGACCGTCTCCGATCGCGGCGTAGTCGCGCAGGGGCCTGGTCGAGCGGGGTGCAGCCATCCCCTCACCGTAGGGCGCGGGCGGTGCGCCGATTCGGGCTTGCGGGCGGACGGGCTTGCTTGTAGCGCCCGGTCAGGTCGCGGCGACTCCGCCGTACTCCTCGAGGCGGTCGGTGAACTCGCCGCGGTCCTCGTCCTGCAGGACCCCGTTCGCGTACCCGGCGAGGAACGCGCCCTGCGGGTCCGGCGAGAGGCCGACTCCGTCCAGCATGTCGGCGACCAGGCCGGTCGGATCGGCGTCGAGGTCGACGAGGCCCATCTCGATCGCGGGCACGAGGTCGGCGGAGGAGCGCGCGGTGACGATCCAGAGCGCGGCCGACGCCTCCTCGTCCGAGAGGTCGCCGTCGAGCTCGTAGCCCGCCTCCGACCACTCCTCGGGGGTGTCGGCCACCTCGACGTCGTCGAAGCCGAGGGGCGAGAGCGCTGCGGTGAAGCGGTCGACCGCCGCCTGCCTGTCGGCGTCGGTCGAGACGTCGGCGGCGGCGTACTCGGTCGCCGAGATGTAGTCGTACAGAAGGGAGGGACCGCCGTAGGCGTTCTGCGACTGCTCGTAGTACTCGTCGTCGGCCGAGGTCCACTCCTCGGGGACGGCGCCCTCGACGGCCGCGACGGCCTGCTCGGCACTCGCGCGCACGTCCTCCGCGGACGGCTGGCCGAGGATCGTCGCGGCGTCGCCGTCCTGGTAGCCGGGGTAGTCGTAGAGCGGATCGGACGGGTCCCCGCTGCCGAACGGGTCGTCCGTCGGGTCGCCGAACGGCTCGGACGGAGCGCTCGTCGACGCGCTGCCGGCGGCGGAGTCGAGCGCGCCGCCCACTCCGACGGCGACGAGCGTGCCGAGCACGCCGGTGTAGACGACGCCCACGAGGAGGCTCGTGCCCAGCGCGATCCAGGCGCCCCTGCCGAGCGGGCGGCGGGAGGGGACGGAGCCCTGCGTCGGGCCCGGGGCGGGCGCGGGCGGCGGGCTCATCGGCATCTGGCTCATCGCACTCCTCCGGACTCCAACGGCAGCCTCGTCAGTCTGGCACCTCGGCGGGCGCTCGGAGGAGGGACCCCGGGGGCTTGCGCGCGCGTCGCCGACCTCCTGCGCCCGGGTGGCCGCCGCGTCGCCCCGGCCGGTGGACAATGGCCGGATGGACGACGTCGTGCCCGCCTCCCCGCTCCCCTCCCTCGGCGAGATCGACGCGGGACTCCGCGTCGTCGCTCTGCCGCTGCGCACCCGCTTCCGCGGTGTGGACCACCGCGAGATCGCGCTCGTGCGCGGCCCCGAGGGCTGGACCGAGTTCTCGCCCTTCCTCGAGTACGGCGCGGAGGAGTCGGCGGCGTGGCTCCGGGCGGCGATCGACTACGGCTGGAGCGAGCAGCCGGCACCGCTTCGCGACCGCATCCCGGTGAACGCGACCATCCCGGCCGTCGCACCGCACGAGGTCGCCGCCGTGCTCGCGAGCTACCACGGCTGCCGCACGGCGAAGGTGAAGGTCGCCGAGCGCGGCCAGACGCTGGCCGACGACGTGGCCCGGGTCGTCGAGGTCCGCCGCCTGCTCGGTCCGGAGGGCCGGATCCGCGTGGACGCGAACGGCGGCTGGAACCTCGACGAGGCCGAGCACGCCGTCCACGCCCTCGCGGAGTCCGACCTCGAGTACGTCGAGCAGCCGTGCGCGAGCGTCGACGAGCTGGCGGAGCTGCGCTACCGGGTGAAGTACATGGGCATCCCGATCGCCGCCGACGAGAGCGTCCGCAAGGCCGCCGATCCACTCGCCGTCGCCCGGGCCGGAGCCGCGGACCTGCTGGTCGTGAAGGCCCAGCCGCTCGGCGGGACGCGCCGGGCGCTGGCCCTCGTCGCCGAGGCGGGGCTGCCGGCGGTGGTCTCGAGCGCGATCGACAGCTCGGTCGGACTCGCCATGGGCGCCGCCCTGGCCGCGGCGCTCCCCGAGCTGCCCTTCGACTGCGGACTCGGCACCGCGTCCCTCCTCGCCGCGGACGTCACGGAGCGGCCGCTGCGGCCGGTGGACGGCGGGATCTCCGTCGGCCGCGTGGAGGTCTCGGAGGAGCTCCTCTCCCGTCACGCCGTGTCACCGGAGCGGCTCGCCTGGTGGCGGGCGCGGCTCCGCGACTCCTACGCGCTGCTCTGATCGTCGGCGGCGGGCGCCGCGTCGGAGGAGCGGCAGAATGGGAGCGTCGGCCGCCGGTGCCCGACGCGTCCCCCACCCTCGAGCATCGGAGCACCGTGAGCGCATCGACCGTCCCCGTCTTCCTCGACTGCGACACCGGCATCGACGACTCGCTCGCTCTGGCGTACCTCCTCCGCTCGCCCCGGGCCCGCCTCGTCGGGATCAGCACGGTCAGCGGCAACACCGACGCCCGCCGGGCCGCCGTCAACAGCCTCGGCCTGCTCGCGCTGGCCGGCCGCGACGACGTGCCGGTCGCCGTGGGGGCGCACCACTTCCTCGAGGAGGACTACGCCGGCGGATCTCCGCACGTGCACGGCGACGACGGCATCGGCGGGGTCGCGCTGCCCGAGGGCGGCGAGCCGGTCGACGAGGATCCGGCCGACCTCCTCCTCCGTCTCGCTCGTGAGCACGAGGGCGAGCTGCGGCTGGTCGCGATCGGCCCGCTGACGAATCTCGCGCTCGCCCTCCGTGCGCACCCGGAGATCGCGTCCCTCGTCCACTCGGTGACCGTGATGGGCGGAGCCGCGCTGGTCCCCGGCAACGTGACCGCCGTGGCGGAGGCCAACATCTGGCACGACCCTGCGGCCGCCGCCGAGGTCGTCGCGGCCGACTGGGATCTGACGCTCGTGCCCCTGGACGTGACCATGCGGCACCTGCTGACGGAGGAGGACCGCGCCGTCCTGCTCGCGTCGCCCGATCCCCTCGCGCAGGCCATCGGGCAGGCGCTCGACTTCTACTTCGACTTCTACGTCGGCCACTTCGGCGAGCGCACCGCTGCCATGCACGACCCCATGGCCGCCGCGATCGCCGTCGACGCCGTCGCCCTCACCTCCGTTCCGCGCGTCCACGTCACTGTCGACGCCACCCACGGCCCCGGCCGCGGCCAGACCGTCGCCGACCTCCGCGGCATCTACCGCGGCGTCCACCCCTTCGACGCCCGCACCCGCGTCGTCCTCGCCCTCGACGCCCCTTTCGCCCCCCACCTCATCGACGTCGTCACCGCCGTCTGACCCGTCCGCCGTCGCCCCCGACGTCCACCACCGCCACTCGACAGGCACGGATCCGCCCGCAGCCTGTCCATGCCCCCTGTGCGCGACACGCCCGCTCCGCGCACTACTCGACCAGCAGGCACCGCCCCCCCCCCCCTGCGCGTCCATCTGCGGAAACTCGACCGACTCGCTCCACGTTCGCGCCATGGGATCTCGATACGCGCGCTGCTCGCTACTCGATCAGCATGACCGGTCGGCCGCCGTCCCCCCGACCCTCCCGCGAAGCGCAGCCCACCCGGACCCCACCGCGAGGCGGACCCCACCCGGACCCGACCGCGAAGCGGAGCCCACCCGGTACCCGATCGCGAAGCGGAGCCCGGCCAGACCCGACCGCGATGCGGAGGCCCCCGCGGCGACCGCGAAGCGGAGCCGTCCTCAAAGCGTGTCCTGGTGGGCGGTCGGCGGGGCCTGGTGGGGTCGATCGCAAGGCGGAGGGGTCGGGCGTAGCGGAGCTACGTTCGTCGCCGACAACGCCGCGAGCGGCCCCGCCAGGCCCCGCCGACCCGATCGCAAGGCGGAGGCGTCGGGCGTAGCGGAGCTACGTTCGTCGCCGACAACGCCGCGAGCGGCCCCGCCAGGCCCCGCCGATCACATGCCGGTGTCGAGGCCGGAGTAGGCGTGGAGTCCCTTGAAGAACACGTTGACGACGCCGAAGTTGAACATGACGGCGGCGAAGCCGACGATGGCGAGCCAGGCGGAGGGGGTGCCGCGCCAGCCGCGGGTGGCGCGGGCGTGGATGTAGCCGGCGTAGATGGTCCAGATGATGAAGGTCCAGACCTCCTTGGTGTCCCAGCCCCAGTAACGGCCCCAGGCCTTCTCGGCCCAGACGGCGCCGGCGATGAGCGTGAAGGTCCAGAGGATGAAGCCGAGGATCGTGACGCGGTAGGCGAGGTTCTCGAGGGTGAGGGAGCTGGGCAGGGTGCGCAGGAAGCGGAGGACCGAGCGGGGGCTGTCGCCGGAGGATTCGCGGCGGGCCTGGAGGAGCTGGGTGACCGAGAGCGCGAAGCCGAGGGCGAAGAACGCGGTGCCGAGGATCGCGACGAGCACGTGGATGACCAGCCAGTAGGACTGGAGTGCCGGCGGGAGCGGGACGACGGCGACGTAGTAGTTGACGGTCGCGATGCCGAGGAGCACCAGGACGAGGCCGGTGATGAACGCTCCGAGGAAGCGGAGGTCCCAGCGCAGCTGGACGGCGAGGAAGACGCCGATGATGATGAGCGTCCCGGTCATCGAGAACTCGTACATGTTCGCCCAGGGGACGCGGCCGGCGGCGACGCCGCGGAGGACGGTCGCGCCGAGGTGGAGCACGAAGCCGAGGAGCGTGAGCGAGAACCCGATGCGCATGGTCTTCGAGCGGGCGGGGGCGCGGTAGACCTCGTCCTCGACGCGGCTGCCGATGCGGGAGAGCGTCGCGGTGCGTCCGGAGCCGGCGGCGGCGACGGTGGCCTTGCCGCTGGCCGCGCGGTCGGCGGCGGCCGCGGAGGCGACGCGCTCCGCCTCCTGGACGACCTCGATCGACTCGCCGTCGGCCAGGGAGGCGCGGCGGGCGAGGTCGATCGCGAAGAAGACGAACGCCATGGCGTAGATGCCCATGGCGGAGGAGAGGCACAGCACCGAGTACTGCGAGAGGGTCGCGATCACCTCCTCAGGGTAATCGCTCGCCGCCCCGCCCGCCCCTTCGCGCTTGCACAGACTCGGCCCCTGCCCAGCCGGGCGACGGCTGTGGAGGGGCGTCCGGGAGCCGGGTCAGTCGAGCGGGGCGTGCCGGTCGGCGATCGTCCGAACGGCGCGCACCAGCTGCGGGTCCTCGCCGCGGGCGAGTCCCGCGTACTCGAGGAGGAGGCCGCCGTCGTCCTGGGCGGTCGCCTTCACCCACACGCGGCGCCGCGGGACGAACAGCGAGGTGAGGAGTCCGGCGAGCACGAGGATCGCGAAGAGCAGCACC
The DNA here is from genome assembly GCF_002932165.1 of Rathayibacter sp. AY1F8. Classification (NCBI taxonomy): domain Bacteria; kingdom Bacillati; phylum Actinomycetota; class Actinomycetes; order Micrococcales; family Microbacteriaceae; genus Rathayibacter; species Rathayibacter sp. AY1F8. The sequence continues at coordinate 23,377 of NZ_PSVB01000009.1, read as the reverse complement.
CAGCCCTGGGTCGCGTCGTGGTGGATGTCGAACGAGGCGAAGCGCTTGACGCTGTCGGTGCCGATCCGCGTCGGGTCGGCGCCCGTGTTGTCGAAGGTCACGCTGCCGAGCCCGTTCGGGAGCTCGGCCGTGTCGCCGGGCTTGAGGGTGATCGGCGCGACGCCGGTGGTGCCGCCGGTGAGCCGGGTCAGCGAGTCGGTGTTGAGCACGTAGACGGATGTGGGCACTCCCCCGTCGAGGCCGAGGTCGCCCGCGAAGACGTTCAGCGAGAGCACGGGGTACTGCAGGTCGGGGAAGATCGAGGTCGACGCCCCGGAGGCCAGCGTGTCCTGCGTCGGGTAGAAGAATCCGGTGAGGCCCAGCTGCTCGGAGAGCCCGTCCGGCACCTTGACGACGCCGACGGAGGTCAGGTTCGCGTCCTGCGGGAGGAACGGCACCGAGTCGGTGAAGATCGCCCGGCCGGAGGGATCCCGGACCGTGATCGTCGGCGCGTAGCCGTTGCCGAGGAGGTAGACGTTCGTGCCGCCGATCGCCAGCGGGTCGTTGACCTTGATCGTGCGGTCCTCGGTGCCCCCGCCGCGCTCGGAGGTCGTGACGTTCGCGGTGAAGTCGACGGGCTGGCCGAGCGCCGACTGGTTCTGCTCCTCGTACTTCACGTCGAGGCTGTCGAGGGTCAGCTGGTACGGGTCGAGCTGGCTGCTGTCGAAGAAGCGACCGGGGTTGAAGGAGTCGTAGGCCGCGAGGTTGTTCGCGAACCCCTGGGAGCCCTCGACCAGCACGCGCTGCCCGCTGTAGCCGAATCCGCCGCCCACTCCGACGGCGACGAGGATGCCGACCAGGGCGGAGTGGAAGACCAGGTTGCCGGTCTCGCGGAGGTAGCCGCGCTCGGCCGAGACGCTCGACCAGCGGCCGCGCGGGTCGTCGTAGCGCTCGACGCGGTAGCCCGCCCGGCGCAGGACGGAGTGGGCGGAGGCGACGGCCTCCTCCTCCGTCGCGCCCTCGACCTCGCGGACGGTGTAGCCGGCGAGGCGCTGCAGGCGCGCGGGGGTGCGCGGCGGGCGCGACCGCATCGCCTGGAAGTGGTGGCGCGTGCGCGGGACGATGCAGCCGATCAGGGAGATGAACAGCAGCAGGTAGATGCTCGAGAACCAGGCGGAGGTGTAGGTGTCGAACGCCTGCACCCTGTCGAGCAGGGGCGCGAGGTCGGGGTTGTCGACGAAGTACTGGGTCACGCCGTTGGGGTCGGAGGAGCGCTGCGGCACGAGCGATCCGGGGACCGCCGCGATCGCCAGCAGCAGCAGGAGGAACAGCGCCGTGCGCATGCTGGTGAGCTGGCGCCACATCCAGCGGAGCCAGCCGGTGAACCCTAGCGCCGGCTGCGTGACGGTGCCGTCGGAGTCGTAGTGGTCGGCGGGGCGGAAGGAGGCGTCCGTCCTCCGCTGCGCGGCCTCGTCGGGGCGGCGCGTGCTCTCCTCGGGCTCAGATCGCCGGCTGGAAGCCATCGATCACCGCCGAGAGGGATCCGTAGACGAGGGTGTTCCAGATGCCCGTGACCATCAGGACTCCGATCAGGACGAGGGCGGCGCCGCCGAGGACGTTGACCACGCGGATGTGGCGCTTCACGAAGGCGAGCGTGCTGGTCACCCAGCTGAAGCCGAAGGCGACGAGGAGGAAGGGGATGCCGAGTCCGAGGCAGTAGACCAGGGCGAGGAGGGCGCCGCGCCAGGGCGAGCCCACGCCGTAGCTGAGGGCGAGGATCGAGCTCAGCGTCGGGCCGAGGCAGGGCGTCCAGCCGACGCCGAAGACGATGCCGAGCAGCGGCGCTCCGATCAGCCCGGTGGCGGGACGGATCCCGGGCCGGAGCGTGCGCTGGAGGAACGAGAACTGCCCGATGAAGACGAGCCCCATCGCGATCACGACGAGCCCGAGGACGCGGGTGATCAGGTCGGTGTACTGGCGCAGCCAGAAGCCGACCGTGCCCGCCGCCGCCCCGTAGAGGACGAACACCAGCGAGAATCCGAGCACGAAGAGGAGGACCCCCAGCACGACCCGGCGGCGTCCGCGGGCCGCCCGCTCGTCGGCGTCGGTGAATCCGCCGACGTAGGCGAGGTAGCCGGGCACCAGCGGGAGCACGCAGGGCGACGCGAAGGACACGAGCCCGGCCAGGAGCGCGATCGGCACGGCCAGCAGGAGCTGACCGCTGACGACGATGTCGCCCACGCCGCTACTGCCCCTCGGCGAGCGTGTCGCCCACGAGGGTCGAGAGGATCGACGCCTCCTGGAGCTGGCCGAGGATGCGCGACGCGACGCGCCCCTCCCTGTCGAGGACGAGCGTCGTGGGCACGGCGTTCGGCGGGACGGTGCCGGTGAAAGCGAGCTGCACCGACGAGTCGGTGTCGACGATGGAGGGGTAGCCGAGCCCGAAGGTCTCGGCGAAGGCGGCCGCGGTGGGGGCCTGATCGCGCACGTTGACGCCGACGAACGACACGCCCTTGTCGGCGAACTCCGTGTTCACCGTCTCGAGGTCAGCGGCCTCGGCGCGGCACGGGGCGCAGCTGGCGTACCAGAAGTTGACGACGACGACCTGCCCGGCGAGGTCGGCGGAGTCGATGGTAGCGCCGGTCTCGTCGGTGCCGGAGAAGACGATGGGGTCGTCCCGGTCGGCGGCGGCGATCTCGGTGACGGTGCCGTCCCCCGAGATGTAGCCCTTGTTGCTGCCGTTGCGGTACTGGTCGGCGAGCGGATCCTCGGAGCAGCCCGTCAGCGCGAGCGCGGCGGCCAGCGCGAGGACGCCCGCGGCGCGGAGCCGCCCCGTCCGGCGCATCAGACCGCTCCCACGTCGGTGGCCAGGCCCTGCAGGCCGGCGGCCGGGTCGGAGTAGCCGACCTCGACGAAGCCGTCGCCGCGGCGCTCGAGGGTCGTGATGCTCGAGAGGGCGCAGCGGCGCTTGCGCGGATCGTGGAAGAGGCGCTCGCCGGCAAGGGCGCGGTGGACCGTCCAGATGGGGAGCTGGTGGCTGACGATCGCGGCGTCGCCCTCCTCCGTGCTCTCCCACGCCGACTCGATCGCCGCGTACATCCGCGCCGAGATGGAGAGGTACGGCTCGCCCCAGCTGGGCTCGAAGGGGTTGCGGAGCCAGGGCCAGTGCTTGGGGTTCCGCAGGGCGGAGCTGCGCGCGGCGAGGGACTTCCCCTCGAAGCGGTTGCTCGGCTCGATCACCCGCTCATCGGTGCGGATCTCGAGCTCGAACGCCTGCGAGATGGGCTGCGCGGACTCCTGCGTGCGCTGGAGCGGCGACGCGATCAGCGCCGTGACGTGGCGCCGGCGCTCGAGCAGGTCGTCGGCGGCGGAGCGGGCCATGCGGTGGCCCAGATCCGAGAGCCGGAAGTTCGGGAGTCGTCCGTAGAGGACCCGGTCGGGGTTGAACACCTCGCCGTGCCGCACGAGATGGATCTGATCGGCAACCACGAGCGTCAAGTGTACGGAACGCGGCGTGGGGGAACGCCGGGAAAGGGTCGCCTGAGCCGGACCTGAGCGGAGCCTCAGCGGCGCGCCGAGACCGCCGCCGACAGCCGCCGCACGAGCGGTCCGGGCAGGTGCCGTACCACGGCCATCGGGACCCCGAAGCGCACCGACGGCACCGAGACGACGGAGCCGCGCGCGACGTCGCGGAGGAACTCCTCCACCACCGCGTCCGCATCGAGCCAGAGGAAGGAGGGGATGGAGGAGGTGTCCATCGCCGCCCGCTCGTGGAACTCGGTGCGCACCCAGCCCGGGCAGAGCGCGGCCGAGCGGACGCCGGTGCCGCGCAGCTCGACGGCCAGCGACTGCGCGAAGGCGGTCGCCCACGCCTTCACCGCGGAGTAGGGACCGAGGTGCACGAAGCCCGCGACGCTCGAGACCGTGAGGATCGCGCCGCGGCCGCGGGTGGTCATCGCCTCGGCCGCCGCGCCCGAGAGCACGGCGACCGAGCGCACCATCACCTCGAAGGCGCGGTCCTGGGCGGCGACGTCCGGCTCGGCGAAGGTCCCGTCGATCCCGAAGCCGGCGTTGTTGACGAGGACGCGGACCGGACGGGCCGGATCGACGAGCCGCGCGCGCACGCGCTCGACCTGCTCGCGGTCGCCGAGGTCCGCGGGCAGGACCTCGACCGCCGCGGCGCCGAGGCCGCGCAGTCCGGCCGCCGCCTCCTGGAGGCGCTGCTCGCTGCGGGCGACGAGGACGAGGCTCCAGCCGCGGCGCGCGAACGCCCGGGCGAAGGCGAGGCCGATGCCGGAGGACGCGCCGGTGATCAGTGCGGTGCTCATGCTCCGACGCTACCCGTCGCCGCCCGGCGGCCCCCGAGTAGACTCCCCTACCGTGACCGACGAGACCCGCCTCCCCCGAACCACTGTCAAGAAGCTCGCCGCGCTCGAGGACGGACCCGTCCGCGTGTCCGGCTGGGTCGAGACCGTGCGCGACCAGAAGAAGGTGCAGTTCGTCGTCCTGCGCGACGAGTCCGGTGCCGTGCAGCTGGTGAACCCGGCCGTGCGCGAGGCCGTCGAGGGCGACGACGCGTCGGCTGCGCGCCTCGCGATCACCGAGGAGATCTCCGGCCTCGCCCAGGGCTCCTTCATCACCGTCACCGGCGCGCTCAAGCACGACGAGCGCGTGAAGCTCGGCGGCATCGAGGTCAAGCTCGAGACGCTCGAGGTCGTCGCCGCGTCGATCCCGGAGGCGCCGATCGCGCCCGACTCCGGCATCGACAAGCGCATGGACTGGCGCTTCCTCGACCTGCGCCGTCCCGAGCAGAACCTCATCGCCCGTGTGCAGACCACGTTCGAGCACGCGCTGCGCACGTACTGGATCGAGCACGACTTCATCGAGATCCACACCCCGAAGCTCATGGCGAGCGCCTCGGAGTCGCGGGCCGAGCTCTTCGAGGTCGAGTACTTCGAGACGAAGGCCTACCTGGCGCAGAGCCCCCAGTTCTTCAAGCAGATGGCGCAGCCCGCCGGCTTCGGCAAGGTCTTCGAGGTCGGCCCCGCCTTCCGCGCCGACCCGAGCTTCACCTCGCGTCACGCGACCGAGTTCACGAGCGTCGACGCCGAGGTCTCCTGGATCGACTCGCACGAGGACGTCATGGAGCTGCACGAGCAGCTGATGGTCGCCGGCCTCACCGCCGTCGTCGAGAAGCACGGCGCCGAGGTCAAGGCGCTCTTCGACATCGACCTGACCGTCCCGACCACGCCGTTCCCGCGCATCCCGCTCGCCGAGGCCAAGCGCATCGTCGCCGAGCGCGGCTACGAGGTGCCCCGCGCCGACGACGACATGGACCCCGAGGGCGAGCGCCGCATCGCGGCCTACGTGCAGGAGGAGTTCGGGCACGACTTCGTGTTCCTCACCGACTACGCGTCGAGCATCCGGCCGTTCTACCACATGCGCCGCGAGGGCGACGGGACGATCACCAACAGCTACGACCTCATCTACAACGGCGTCGAGATCTCGACCGGAGCGCAGCGCGAGCACCGCGTCGACGTCCTCGTCGAGCAGGCCCGCGAGAAGGGCCTGGACCCGGAGGAGCTCGAGTTCTACCTCGACTTCTTCCGCTACGGCGTCCCGCCGCACGGCGGCTTCGGCATGGGCCTCTCGCGCGTGATCATGCTGATGCTGAACCAGGCGAACCTCCGCGAGGTCACCTACCTGTTCCGCGGCCCGACCCGCCTGCTGCCCTAGGCGCGCACCACGGTCGAGGGAACCCCGGACCATCGCGACCGCCGCGGACGGCGGGTCCCCTCGACGGGCCGGGGTTCCCTCGCGCCAGCGGCTAGGGAGCCGGCAGCACCACGAGGTCGAGGTAGTCGGCCAGGCACGCCACCATGTCCACCGCGTCGCGCTCGAGCAGCCACTGCAGCTGCACGCCGTCCCAGAGCGCGATGATCGACGCCGCCACCCGCTCCGGATCGGACCCCTCGCGGAGGCGCCCGGCGGCCTGGAGCTCGCGCAGCTCGGCCGTGTACTCGCTGCGGAGCCGGCGGAACCGCGCGGCGAAGAAGTCGCGCCCCGGGTGCTCCTGCGTCGTCGACTCGCCGCAGAGCACGGCGTACAGCTCGATCACTCCGGGCGCCGTCTCGTTGTAGCGGGTCTGCCGCAGGATGCCGGCGACCAGCCCCTCCTCCGGGTCCGGCGGCGAGGAACCGTCGCCCGTGATCAGGTCGCGGTGCTCGAGGACCGCGAAGAGCAGGTCGGTCTTCGACGGGAAGTAGTGCAGGAGGCTCGTCTGGCTGAGCCCGACGCGGTCGGCGACCTCCTGGAGGGAGCCGCGGGCGTAGCCCCGCGCGGCGAAGACCTGGTGGGCGGCCTCGATGATGGCGCGGCGGCGCTCGGCCGACTTCGCGTACGGGCCGCGTCGCCTCGTCGCCTCCGCCATCGACCCCTCCTCAGCACTGGAGGCGCCTCGCCGTGCCCCTCGAACGGCCAGCGTAGCGGCGGCGGAGGAGCAGTGCCGCCAATTTCGAGTACCTACTCGAATTCGTGGTAGCGTCCCGATCATCGCCGGGTGAGACTCCCCGGCTCTCCACCACGACGAAGTGAGGGAAGATGCATCCGTTCACCCGGAGACAGCTCATCGCCGCCGGTCTCGGCACCGCGGCACTCGGGAGCCTGACGGCCTGCGCGACACCGGGCACCGTCTCGGTCAACACGGCGCCGACGATCGCCCCGGCCACCGGCCCGGTCCGCCTGCAGTACTGGGGCTGGCTGAAGGACCTGCAGAAGGTCTGCGACGTCTGGAACGCCTCGCACCCCGAGATCCAGGTCGAGGCCGTCTGGATCCCCGGCGGCAACGCGGGCGGGTACCAGAAGCTCTACTCGGCCCTCGCCGCGGGCGGCGGGCCGGACCTCGGCCAGGTCGAGATCCGCTCCGTCCCCGAGTTCATGCTCGTCAACGGCCTGGTCGACCTCACCCGGTACGGCGTCGAGCAGTACCGCGACCTGTACGACCCCACGCTCTGGGGCCAGGTCAGCTACACGGGCGGCGTCTACGGCATCCCTCAGGACAGCGGCCCGATGGCGCTCTTCTACCAGCCCGAGGTGTTCGGGAAGGTGGGTGCGGAACCGCCGACGACCTGGGACGACTGGGCCGCGGTGGCGACGGAGCTGCGCGGAGCCGGCTCCTACATCGACTGCTTCCCGCTCGCCGACGCCTCGGTCTTCGCCGCGTTCGCGACGCAGGCCGGCGCGCAGTGGCTGCGACCGGAGGAGGACGGCTGGGTCATCGACATGACCGACGACGCCACGACGCGCGTCGCCTCCTTCTTCGACACGGCCATCGACCAGGACCTGGTGCAGACCGGCTACGGCGCCTACTCCCCCGCGTGGTTCGCGGCCGCGGCGAAGGGCGGCATCGCCTCCTGCGCCACCGGCAGCTGGGGCGACGCCCTGATCGAGGGGGTCAGCGGAGGCGCGGGCAAGTGGCGCGCGGCTCCCATGCCCGTCTGGGGCGACACCGGCTTCGGCTCGAGCTTCCTCGGCGGATCGACCGCGGCGGTGTTCTCGAGCAGCAAGCACCCGGAGGAGGCGATCGAGTTCGCCGTCTGGATGACCACCACGCAGGAGGGCATCGACGCGATGATCGCCAACAGCGGCATCGGCTGGTCTCCCGCGGTCGGCGAGATCGGCACGGCCCGCAAAGGTCCGAGCGACTTCTTCAGCGGGCAGAACTACAACGAGGACGTCCTCGTGCCCGCATCGAAGGAGCAGAACCCGGACTGGTCCTGGTGGCCCGTCACGCAGCAGTCCTTCAACATCCTCAGCGACGGCTTCCGGAAGAAGGCGTCCGGGCTCTCGCTCGTGGACGCGGTCGCCGAGGCGGAGCAGCAGATCATCACGGTCTTCGAGAACAAGGGCCTGAGCATCAGGAGGGCCTCCGCATGACCACCACGACTTCCCCCGCCGCCGCCGCGGTCGCGGCCACCACGCGGACGCCGGGCGCGCCCCGGCGCAGCCGCGCGGTCGCCCGCGCCCCGTGGATCCTCCTCGGACCCTTCCTGGCCCTGTTCGTCCTCACGTTCATCGTCCCGATCGTCGTCGCCGTCGGCTCCAGCTTCACGAAGGTGACGCGCTCCGGCCTCTTCGGCGAGGCCGGGGTCACCAGCGGGTTCGCGGGCTTCGACAACTACGCGCAGGCCCTCGCCGACGGCAACTTCATCGCCTCCATCGGGCGGATGTTCCTCTTCGGCATCGTCCAGGTGCCGGTGATGATCGCCCTCTGCACCGTCCTCGCGCTGATGCTCGAGTCGGCGTCGGCGAAGTTCCCCGGCTTCTTCCGGGCGGCCTACTTCCTCCCCTACGGAGTGCCCGGAGTGATCGCGACGATCCTGTGGTCGTTCCTCTACGTGCCCGGCCTCAGCCCGCTCATCGACGCGGCGAACGTGGTCGGGCTCCAGCCCGACTTCCTCGGTGCGGACACGGTGCTCTGGTCGATCGCGAACATCTCGCTCTGGAGCTACACCGGCTACAACATGCTGATCATCGTCGCCCAGCTCAAGGCGATCCCGGTCGAGCTCTACGAGGCGGCGAAGGTCGACGGCGCCTCCACCTGGCGCGTCGCCCGCAGCATCCAGCTGCCGCTCATCCGCCCCGCGCTGGTGCTGACGACGATCTTCTCGATCATCGGAACGCTCCAGCTGTTCGCCGAGGCGCAGGTGCTGAAGACGGTCGCTCCGGCGATCGACAGCCAGTACACGCCGAACCTCAGCGCGTACACCACGGCCTTCGCCTACAACGACTACAACGTCGCCGCCGCCCAGGCCGTCCTGATCGCGCTGGTCGCGTTCCTGCTCTCCTTCACGTTCCTCTCGATCTCGAACAGGAGGTCGTCATGAGCCGCACCGAGACCCCGCCGACCACGACCACCGGAGTCGTCACCGCCGACCGCCCCGTGAAGGCCGGACGCGGGCCCGACCGCTCGGCCGGCCGCAACCGCGCCTCGACCATCATCGTCACCGCGATCCTCGTCGTCGTGGCGGTCTACTTCCTCATCCCCGTCTACTGGGTCGTCGTCGCGGCGACCAAGACGACCGAGGACCTCTTCGCCACCTACGGCTTCTGGTTCGCCCCGACGTTCGCGCTCTGGGACAACCTGACGCAGGTGCTGACCTACGGCGACGGCATCTTCGTCCGCTGGTTCCTCAACTCCGTCCTCTACGCCGGAGTGGGCGCCCTGCTCGCGACCTACCTCGCCGCGGCGGGCGGCTACGCGCTGGCCAAGTACGAGTTCCGCGGCAGCAGGCTCGTGTTCGGGACGATCCTCGCGGGCGTCCTGGTGCCGGGCACCGCGACCGCTCTGCCGCTGTTCCTGCTCTTCAGCCAGATGGGAATCGCGAACACCTACTGGAGCGTGCTGATCCCCTCGCTCGTCTCGCCGTTCGGGCTGTTCCTCTGCCGGATCTACGCTCAGGCGACCGTGGACACCGCGATCATCGAGGCGGCGCGCATCGACGGCGCCGGGGAGCTGCGGATCTTCCACACGCTCGGGCTGCGCATCCTGACTCCCGCGCTGGTCACCGTGTTCCTCTTCCAGCTGGTCGGGATCTGGAACAACTACTTCCTGCCCCTGGTGATGCTCTCGGACACGAACCTGTTCCCGATCACACTGGGACTGAACAACTGGCTCGGACAGGTCGACCGCCTGCCCGAGTTCTACGAGCTGACGACCGGCGGCGTCCTGCTGTCGATCATCCCGCTCGCCATCGCCATGATCGTGCTGCAGCGCTTCTGGCGCGGCGGCCTGACGGAAGGCTCCGTGAAGTGACGACTCCCCCGACGACCTCCCACTACCTGACGGACACCGGGCCGGGCTCCGGCCGCCGCCGGGCCCCCCGCTCGTGGCTGCACACCGACGCCCCGGCGCTCCCGCTGGACGGGGAGTGGCGCTTCCGCCTGCTCCCCGCCGCTCCGGGGACCCCGGGCGGCGCCGGCGTGCTGCCGGAGGGCGAGGGCGTGGACGCCGTCGGGGACGAGTCGTTCGACGACTCCGGCTGGGATCTGATGCCGGTGCCCTCGCACTGGGTGCTGCAGGGCGACGGGCGCTACGGACTGCCGGCCTACACGAACGTGCAGTTCCCGTTCCCGACCGAGCCGCCGTTCGTGCCGGACGCGAACCCGACGGGCGACTACCGCCGCACTGTCGTGGTTCCGGAGGAGTGGGACTCCGCCGAGGCGGTCGTCCTGCGCTTCGACGGGGTCGAGTCCCGCTACCGCGTCTGGGTCAACGGCGTCGAGATCGGGATCGGCTCCGGCAGCCGGCTCGCGCAGGAGTTCGACGTCACCGGCGTCGTCCGCCCGGGCGAGAACCTCGTCGTGGTCCGCGTGCACCAGTGGTCGGCCTCGAGCTACGTGGAGGACCAGGACCAGTGGTGGCTGCCGGGGATCTTCCGCTCGGTGCACCTGCTCGCGCGCCCCGTCGGCGGGATCGAGGACGTGTGGCTGCGCTCCTCCTTCGCCGGCGGCGCGGGCCGCATCGAGGCGGAGGTGACCGCCGCGGCCGACGCGTTTCCGCTGACGCTGCGCGTGCCCGGGCTCGGGATCGAGACGGTCTGGGCCTCGGCGGAGGAGATCGCCGCGATCGAGGTGCCCGAGGTCGAGCCGTGGTCGGCGGAGGCTCCGCGCCTCTACGACGCGACGCTCGCCTCCGCCGGCGAGACGGTCTCGCTGCGGCTCGGCTTCCGCACGGTCGAGATCCGCGGCGACCGCTTCCTGGTCAACGGCGAGCGCGTCGTCTTCCACGGAGTCAACCGCCACGAGACGCACCCCGACCGCGGTCGAGCGTTCGACGAGGACTCCGCCCGCGAGGACCTCGCGATGATGAAGCGCTTCAACGTGAACGCCATCCGCACCAGCCACTACCCGCCGCATCCCCGTCTGCTCGACCTCGCCGACGAGCTCGGCTTCTGGGTGGTCCTCGAGTGCGATCTCGAGACCCACGGCTTCGAGCGGGTCGGCTGGGCGGGCAACCCCAGCGACGACCCCGCCTGGCGCGAGGCCTACCTCGACCGCATCGAGCGGACCGTCGAGCGCGACAAGAACCACCCGAGCATCGTGCTCTGGTCCCTCGGCAACGAGGCGGGCACCGGCGCGAACCTCGCCGCGATGTCCGCCTGGGTGCACGGCCGCGACCCCGAGCGCCCCGTCCACTACGAGGGCGACTACACCGGCGCGTACACCGACGTGTACTCGCGGATGTACTCCTCGATCCCCGAGACCGAGCGGATCGGCACCGACGGCTCGCTCACTCCGCTGCTCGGCTGCTCCCCCGGCGAGTCCGCTCGGCAGCGCTCCAAGCCCTTCCTGCTCTGCGAGTACGTGCACGCGATGGGCAACGGCCCGGGAGCGATCGACCAGTACGAGGACCTCGTCGACCGCTTCCCGCGGCTGCACGGCGGCTTCGTCTGGGAGTGGCGCGACCACGGCCTGCGGGCGCGCACGCCGGAGGGCGTCGAGTACTACGCGTACGGCGGCGACTTCGGCGAGGTGGTGCACGACGGCAACTTCGTGATGGACGGCATGGTGCTCTCCGACGGCACGCCCAGCCCGGGCCTGTTCGAGTGGAAGCAGATCGTCGCTCCGGTGCGCCTCACGGTCCGCGGCGACGGCGTCGTCATCGAGAACCGCCGACACGACGCCTCCACCGCCGATCTGCGCTTCGCGTGGCGGGTCGAGCGGGACGGGCGGGTCACCGCGGAGGGAGTGCTCGACGCCCCGGTCATCGCGGCCGGCGACGCCGTGCACGTCGAGCTCCCCCCGCTCGAGGTGCGTCCCGGCGGCGAGACCTGGCTCACCGTCGACGCGGTCCTCGACGCCTCGACCGCCTGGGCGGAGGAGGGCCACGTGCTCTCCACCGGTCAGCACCTCCTCGCCGTGCCGTCGGCGGTGCCCGCGTGGACCCGCGCCGTCCGCGCCGCTCCGCCCCTCGAGGGCGGCGCGCTCGGAGTCGCGCGGTTCCGCGACGGCCGGCTCGCCTCCCTCGCCGGCCTGCCCGTCGACGGACCGCGCGCCGAGCTCTGGCGCGCCCCGACCGACAACGACGAGGGCGCGGGCTTCCCCGGCTACGTCACCGGCGACCCGTACGACGGCGACGGCCGCGGGATGCCGGCCCCCTCCTCCGCCGCCCGCTGGCGCGAGGCCGGACTCGACCGCCTGGTCGGCCGCGTGCAGGAGGTGGACGCCTCCGCCGGGCTCCGCCGCGTGACCCGCTTCTCGGCCGCGGACCTCGATGCGGGACTCCTGATGGAGGAGCGCTGGAGCGTCGACGGGGAGAGCACGGTCCTCCGCGTCGACCTCGTGCCGACCCGGGGCTGGGACTCCGTCTGGCCGCGGCTGGGCATCCGGATCGACATGCCCGCGTCGATCGACGGCGCGGAGTGGTTCGGCACCGGCCCGCTCGAGTCCTACCCCGACAGCCTCCGGGCCGCGCGGGTGGGGCGCTTCACGGCGGACATGGACCGGCTGACGACTCCGTACGCCCGCCCGCAGGAGAGCGGTCACCGCAGCAGCGTGCGCGAGCTGACGCTGACGGAGGCGGGCTCGCCCCGGCTCCGCATCGAAGCCGCGCGCGACCTGCACGGGCGCCTCCCCGGCTTCACCCTGGCGCGGCACACGCCGCAGGAGATCACGGCAGCCGCGCACCCGCACGAGCTGCCGGAGTCGGAGCGCGCGGTCCTCGTGATCGACGCCGCCCAGCACGGCCTGGGCTCCCGCGCGTGCGGTCCGGACGTGTGGCCCGACTTCCAGCTGCGGCCGGAGGCGCGGACGATCCTCCTCCGCTTCACCGCGGCCGGCTGAGCGCCGGGAGAGGACGAGGGAAGGCCCGCGGGATCGCGTCCCGCGGGCCTTCCCTCGTCCTCCGGACGCGTCAGTCGCTCTGCGTGCGCGGCAGCGGTCCGCCGATGAAGAGGTCCGTGTTCATGCGCCGGCGGCGCATCACGACCAGGACGGCCGCGCAGGCGACGAGCGACGCGGCGACCGCGCCGCCGCCGATCATCAGCGCGGTGGTCGGCGTGATGCCGGCCGGTCCCGCCGAGGCGGCCGTGCTGAGGAAGGCGGTGCGCGCGGCGCTGATCGCGGTGCCGCAGACCTGCTGCGCCTCCCACGGTGCGGCCGTGGTGTCGCTGTCACGGTAGGAGACGGTCACAGCTGCCGTGCGGTGCGACTCGCGGCCGAAGGCGACGACGCAGTAGACGGAGGGGTCGGGGTCGGCGATGACCGCGTCGCCCAGCGCCAGCTCTGCCCAGCCGATGGAGTCGGACTGCACGGCGACGTCGCCGGCGGCCAGGTCGGCGCGGGCCCCGGAGGTCTCGAAGGCGCCCACGGCGACCTCCTCGTCGGCGTCGAAGCCCCAGACGGCGCCGCGGGGCGCCTCGGTGCTGCCGTCGCCGAGCTCGCGCGGCTCGAGCAGGAGGCCGTTGCCGGTGGAGGGCGCGAGCCGGAAGACGACCTTGGCGGCGGAGCCCTGGTCGCCCGTGAGGTCGACCGTGAAGGCGCCCGACTTGGTGATCAGCGCGGTCGGCACGGTCGCGGTGCCACTCCCCGCCTCGAGGGTCAGCGGGGTCTTGGTGCCGTTCGGGTCGCGGAGGACCGCCGAGACGGCCTCGCCGCTCGCGAAGCCGGTGTACGAGAAGCCGACGCCGTAGAAGCGGGCGAGCTCGACGGTGAGCGCCTCCGGCTGGACGGCGAGCTCGCGGGTGAGGAAGACGTCCGCGGTCGCGGCACCGGCCGCCGGCTTCGCGCCCTCGGTCGAGGTGCCGAGCTCGGTGCGTCCGGGGGCCGACGCCGCCGGAGTGACGGCGCCCGCACCGGAGGAGCCGGCGGTGCCGGACGTGGTGGTGCCGGTTGTGGTGCCGCCGCCGGAGGTGCCGCCGGACGTCGCTCCGCCGGTGGTGCCGCCGCCGGAGCCGGAGCCGCCGGAGGACGATCCGCCGCCGGTGGAGGGCTGACCGCCGCCGGAGCCGCCCTGCTGGCCGCCGCCGGTCGATCCACCGCCGGTCGATCCACCGCCGGTCGATCCACCGCCGGTGGATCCGCCGCCGGTGGATCCGCCGCCGGTGGAGGGCTGGCTCGGCTGCTGGGGCGCGGGGTCGACCGGTGCCGGATCGACCGGCGCGGGGTCCACGGGCGCGGGGTCGACGGGAGCGGGCTGCTCGGGTTCTGCCGGCTCCTCGGGCACTCCGGGAACGGACGGCTCCTCGGGGACGCCGGGAACGGGGTCGGAGCCGCCGTCGCCCGGCTGCTCGGGATCCTCCGGCACGCCGGGGATGGTCGTCGCGGCCGGCTGCTCGACCGTGGTCGAGACCGTCGAGGCGGAGGGGGCCGCGACGGCCGCTCCGGGGAGGGCCAGGCCGAGCACGAGCGCCGCGAGAGCGGCGGCGGGCAGGGCGAGTCGGCGGGATGACGGCATGGCGGTTCCTTCCTCCACGGGCGACGATCTGCGTCCGCGCACGGAGGAGCGCACTCCCCCCTCACGAGGGTAAGGGCGAGAGGCGAGCTTTCGCGAGCCGTCCCGTCCCCCGTCAGAGGGACGTCGCGGTCGTGCTTCCGTCCGGACGGCCCGGTCGAAGCTCACCCGCGATCGAGGAGGGCCCGCCGGAGCCGCGCGGGATCGACCCGCCAGAAGGTGTGCACGCGCCCGTCGATCAGCACCACCGGGATCTCCTCGACGAAGCGCTCGTGCAGCTCGGGATCGTCGAGGATCGACACCTCCGAGACGGCGACCGACGCCTCGCCGCCCAGATCGGCGACCACCTGCTCGACCACGGTCCGCGCGTCGTCGCAGAGATGACAGCCCGGCTTGCCCACGAGCGTCAGCTCCACGTCCACCATGCGGTCAGTGTACGGCGGCCCCGGCGACGGGCGCCGAGACGGCGAGCGCCACCGGGATGATCCGTGAACGCAGACGAGCGCCCGACCCCGGAAGGGCGGACGCTCGAGTGGGAAGAGGCGCGAGCCTACTTCTTGTTGCGACGCTGGTGGCGAGTCTTGCGAAGCAGCTTGCGGTGCTTCTTCTTCGCCATACGCTTGCGACGCTTCTTGATGACAGAACCCACGAAGACCTCACAACGTTCAGGGGGTCGACCGCCCGACGGGCGGCCGCTTACGAAAAACTGGCTCCCGCGAGCTTACACGACCCGGGGCTCCACCGTTTCCGGCTCCTCGGCGCCCCTCACTTGCGGATGCGCAGCGCCTCCGCGACCTTCGTCGCTCCCTCGCTGACGCCCCGCTGGATGTCCTGCACCACGGTGCTGACCTGGTGGGTGCGCTCGGCGAGCGCCCGGCCCAGCGACTCCGCCCGGGCCGCGGTCGGAGCGTCGAGCAGGGCGCCGGCCGCCTCGTCCTCGGCGAGGAAGGGCAGCAGCCAGTCCTCGACCTCCGCCAGCGGCGCGTACTCGAGCGCGTAGAAGCGGTGCTGTCCGCTCTCGCGCACCGTGACGAGGCCGGTCTCGCGCAGCACCTTGAGGTGCTTGGAGACGGTCGGCTGGCTCAGCTCGAGGCGCGCCACGATCCGCGACACGCTCATGCCCTCGGCCGAGCCGTCCCGCCGCTGCTCGAGCAGCAGGGCGAGGATGTCCCGGCGGGTCCCGTCCGCGATCACCCCGAAGATGTCAGCCATGCGCCCAGGCTAGTCAGCGCCCCGAGAGCCCGGCACCGAGCGGGTAGCATGGCCGCGATCGAGTGGAGGATCCGCCGTGGTGGTTCGGCAGCAGTTCCGCAGCCCCGTGGGCGTCTCGCCCGTCTCCCCCTGGTCGGGTTTCGAGCGGGCCCGCGACCTCATCGACGACTTCGCCGGACGCTCGCCGTCCCGCTTCGCGATCCTCATCTTCTCGGCGCTCGTGCTCGTGTTCACCCTGCTGTTCTCGCTGCCGGTGTCGAGCACCACGGGCACCGTCACTCCGCTGCACGACGCCTTCTTCACCGCGATGTCGGTGATCTGCGTGACCGGCCTCGCGACGGTCGACATGGCGACGCACTGGTCGGCGTTCGGCCACTCGATCATCTTCGTCGGCGTGAACATCGGCGCTCTGGGAGTGCTGACGCTCGCCTCGATCATGGGCCTGGCGATCTCGCGCCGCCTCGGGCTCCGGGCGAAGCTCATGGTCGCCAGCGACTCGAACCCTCTGCGGATCCACTCCGGCCCCGTCGCCGAGGGCCAGGCCGTGCGCCTGGGCGAGATCGGCGGGCTGCTCGCCACCGTCGCGATCAGCGCCGCCGCGATCGAGATCATCGTCGCGCTCCTGCTGTTCCCGCGGATGCTGATCGACGGGATCCCGATCGGCGAGGCCGTCTGGCACTCCTTCTACTACTCCGCGATGGCGTTCACGAACACCGGCTTCGCCCCGAACGCCGCGGGACTCACCCCGTTCGAGGACGACTACTGGTTCCTCGGCATCCTGATGCTCGGCGTCTTCCTCGGCTCGATCGGCTTCCCCGTCATCTACGCCTTCTCCCGCGGCTGGCGGCGCCCGCGCAAGTGGTCGGTGCACGTGAAGCTGACGCTGGTCACCTCCGTGATCCTGCTCGTCGCCGGGGCCGTCCTCTACATCGTGCTCGAGTTCGACAATCCGAGGACCTTCGGCAGCCTCGATGCGGGAGACACCGTCTTCCAGTCCTTCTTCCTCTCGACGATGACGCGGTCGGGCGGCTTCTCGACGATCTCGGTCCCCGACCTCAACGGCTCGAGCCTGCTCGTGACGGACATGCTGATGTTCATCGGCGGAGGATCGGCCTCCACGGCGGGCGGGATCAAGGTCACGACCCTCGCGATCCTGTTCCTGGCCGCCTTCGCCGAGGCCCGAGGCAACAACGACATGGAGGCGTTCGGCCGCCGGATCCCGAACGACGTCCTGCGCCTGGCCGTCTCGGTCGTGCTGTGGGGCGCGACGACGGTCGCCGTGTCGAGCGTCCTGATCCTGCACATCACCGAGGCCTCGCTCGACCACGTGCTCTTCGACGTGATCTCGGCCTTCGCGACCTCCGGGCTCTCGACGGGGCTCACCGCGGAGCTGCCGCCGTCCGGGGTCTACATCCTGGCGCTGACGATGTTCATGGGCCGCGTTGGTACCGTGACTCTCGCCGCCGCGCTCGCCGCGAGCCAGCGGAGGCAGTTGTTCAGACGACCGGAAGAGAGGCCCATCGTTGGTTGACCGCATCAGGTACGACGCCCCGGTGCTGGTGATCGGCCTCGGGCGCTTCGGAGCCGCCACGGCCGGCCAGCTCGACCGCCTCGACCGCGAGGTCCTCGCCATCGACGCCGACGCCGGTCTCGTGCAGAAGTGGTCGGAGCGGGTCACCCACGCGGTGCAGGCCGACGCCCGCTCGCTCGACGCCCTCGCGCAGATCGGCGCGCAGGACTTCCAGGTCGCCGTCGTCGCGGTCGGCTCCTCCATCGAGGCGTCCGTGCTGATCACCGCGAACCTCGTCGACCTCAAGATCCCGCAGATCTGGGCGAAGGCGATCTCGCGCTCGCACGGCAAGATCCTCGAGCGGATCGGCGCGAACCACGTGATCTACCCCGAGGCGGAGGCGGGCGAGCGCGTCGCGCACCTGGTCTCGGGCCGCATGCTCGACTTCATCGAGTTCGACGACGACTTCGTGCTCGCGAAGATGTACCCGCCCAAGCCGATCCGGGGGCTGACGCTCACGGAGTCGGGCGTGCGCCGCAAGCACCGCGTGACCGTCGTCGGCGTCAAGAGCCCGGGCAAGCCCTTCACCTACGCGACCGAGCAGACCGTCGTCTCGAACCACGACCTCATCGTGGTCAGCGGCACCCCCAGCGACATCGAGCGCTTCGCGGCCCTCGGCTCCTGACCCGCGCCCCCTCCCTCCTCCTCCTCTGCGGGATGCCGCTCCGGTACGCCCGCTCCGGCGTGTCGCGTACCCGAGCGGCGTCTCGCGGAGAGGAGGGCGGAGTCAGGAGGCGGCGAGCTCGCGGGCGCGGGCCAGCGCGGCGTCGGTCGCCCGCGTGAAGAGGGCGGCGAGGTCGGCCTCCTGCAGGACCGCGACGGCCCGCTCGGTGGTGCCCTTCGGGCTCGTGACCCGCCGGCGCAGCTCCGCGGGCTCCTCGCCGGAGTCCGCGAGCAGCTCGGCCGCGCCGCGGAACGTGCCGACCACCATCGTCGACGCCTGCTCCGGGGTGAAGCCCTTCGCGACAGCGGCCGCGATGAGCTCCTCGATCAGCAGGAACACGTAGGCGGGCCCCGAGCCGGAGATCGTCGAGAGCGCATCGAGCTGCGACTCCGGCACCTCGACCACCTCGCCGACCGTCTCGAACAGGCGGCGCACGAGCGCCAGGTCCTCGTCGCCGGACCGCGTGCCCGCGCTGAGGCCGGTGACGGCGCGGCCCACGACCGCGGGAGTGTTCGGCATCGAGCGGAGCACGGCGACGGACGCGGGCAGGTGCCGCTCGAACGTGGCCGCGGTCACGCCGGCGGCGACGGAGACGACGACCGCGCCCGAGGCGAGCGCATCGGCGATCTCGTCGAGCAGGTCCGGCACCATGTGCGGCTTGACGGCCACGAGCACGATCGCCGCGCCCTCGACCGCGCGCCGGTTGGCCTCCGGGTCGTCCGCGGTGGCGAAGGCGGTGACCACCGGGTGGCCGTCCCACGCGGCGGCCTTCGCGGAGTCGCGGTTGGTCACCCGCACGCCCCCCTCGACGCGCACGCCGGGAGCCAGCAGGCCCTGGAGGATCGCACCCCCCATCGAGCCGAGGCCGAGGACGGCGATGGACGGGAGCAGGACGGGCGCATCGGTCACGCCGCTCATCCTACGAAGAGCCCGCGGCAAGGGGGTCCGGGTGCGGTCCGGCGCCTCGTAGGATGGCCCGACCATCCAGCGGCGAGCCCGAGGAGACCACGTGAGCGCATCCGAAGGCGGCACCGCGATCATCGCGGCGCTCGCGGCCAACCTCGGCATCGCCCTGACGAAGTTCGTCGCCTGGTTCTTCTCCGGATCGGCCTCCATGCTCGCCGAGGGCGTGCACTCGCTCGCCGACTCCGGCAATCAGCTGCTCCTGCTGCTCGGCGGCCGCAAGTCGCGGAAGGCCGCCGACGAGGAGCACCCGTTCGGCTACGGGCGAGAGCGCTACGTCTACGCCTTCGTGGTGTCGATCATCCTGTTCTCCGTCGGCGGCGTCTTCTCGTTCTACGAGGGCATCGAGAAGATCGCCGAGCCGCACGAGCTCGAGAACGCCTGGCTGCCGATCCTGGTCCTCGTGATCTCGATCTGCCTCGAGGGCTACTCGCTGCGCACCGGAGTGAAGGAGTCGAACCGGGTCCGCGGCTCGCAGTCCTGGTTGCAGTTCATCCGCCGGGCGAAGGCGCCGGAGCTGCCGGTCGTGCTCCTCGAGGACGTCGCCGCGCTCACCGGTCTGACGTTCGCGCTGCTCGGAGTCGGGCTGACCGTGATCACCGGCGACTCGGTCTACGACGCGATCGGAACGATCATGATCGGCACCCTGCTGATCGTGGTGGCGATCGTGCTGGGCGTCGAGACGAAGAGCCTGCTGGTCGGCGAGGGGGCGACCCCCGCCGACGCCGCCTCGATCCGCGCCGCGCTCGAGGCCGGGCGCGACGTCGAGCGCGTCATCCACATGCGCACCCTCTACCTCGGGCCGGACGAGATCCTCGTGGCCGCGAAGCTCGCCTTCCCGGCCGCCGAGACCCTCGAGCACGTGGCCGCCGGGATCGACGCGGCGGAGAGGCGGATCCGCGAGGCCGTTCCCGCCGCCACCACGATCTACCTCGAGCCCGACGTCGACCGTGGACGCGCAGGATCGGCGGCGGCCCGTCCGGCCGTGACGGAGGCGGAAGGGACGGCCGCCGCGGCCGCTCCGGCCGCCTCCGCTCCGCCCGCCGCCTCCCCGCCGGCCGCGCCGCAGGGGAGCGCCTGAGATGCGCCGGGCCCTGGCGATCGTCAACGAGCGCGGTGCCGGGCTCGGCGCGCTCGAGCCGATGCTGACCGAGCGGGGGTTCGCCGTCGACGCCGTCGCAGGGACGGACCTCGACGCGATCGACATCCTCGCCCCCGACCTCGTCGTCACGCTCGGCTCCAGCGCCGGCGTCTACGAGACCTCGCGGCACCCCTTCATCAGCCCCGAGATCGCGCTCCTGCAGGACCGGATGCACCACCGCCGTCCCACGCTCGGCGTCTGCTTCGGAGCGCAGCTGATCGCGACCGCCCTGGGCGAGTCCGTCCATCCCGGATCGGCCCGCGAGGTCGGCTTCCGCCCGGTCGTGCTCACGGAGGAGGGCGCCGGCTCCCCGCTCCGGCACCTCGCCGGCGTCGACGTGATGCAGTGGCACGGCGACACCTTCGCGCTGCCGAGCGGAGCAGCGCTGCTGGCGTCGTCGCCGGCGGGCGAGGTGCAGGCGTTCGCCGTGGAGGACTGGCTCCTCGGCGTGCAGTTCCACCCCGAGCTGACCGGCACGATGGCCGCGCAGTGGCTCGAGGGCGACGGGGAGTGGGCAGGAGCGGCGGGCTACGACGCCGCCGTGCTCGCCGACGACGTCGCGGCGGAGCGCTTCGAGCGGATGCACGCGGCGACGCGGCTCGCGCTGACGGAGTGGCTGGGCGCTCCGAGCTGAGGGTTCGGCGGCGGTCGGCGTCAGCGGCGGTCGGCGTCAGCGGCGGTCGGCGAAGAAGTCGAGCAGGAGCCGCGAGCACTCCGCGGCGCGGACCCCGGGGTACACCTCGACCACGTGGTTGTGCCGGCGGTCGCGGAGGAGGTCGTGCACGGATCCGGAGGCGCCCGCCTTCTCGTCCCACGCACCGAAGACGACGCGGTCGATCCGCGCCGCCAGGATCGCTCCGGCGCAGAGCACGCACGGCTCGAGCGTGACCACCAGCGTGCAGCCCTCGAGATGCCAGTCGCCGCGGGCCTCGGCCGCCGCGCGGATCGCGACCACCTCGGCGTGCGCCGTCGGATCCCGCCGCAGCTCGCGCTCGTTGCGCCCCAGCCCGAGCACCGCACCCTCCGAGTCGAGGACCACCGCGCCCACGGGGACGTCGCCCCAGCCCGCGGCCCGCCGCGCCTCGTCGAGCGCCAGGCCCATCCACTCCTCGGAGCGGCGGGGGACGCGGAGATCGCTGTCGCGCATCGCTCCCCCTCCTGCGGCGGCCCGCTGCGGCCGGTGGGGCGCCGCTCCGGCCAGTAGATTGAGCTTATGCGCGTCCACGTAGCCGACCACCCGCTGATCACCCACAAGCTCACCGTGCTGCGTGACAAGCGCACCCCCTCCCCCACCTTCCGGCAGCTCGCCGAGGAGCTGATGACGCTCCTCGCCTACGAGGCCACCCGCGGCGTCCGCACCCGCACCGTCACCATCGAGACCCCCGTGACGCAGACCACCGGCCTCGCGCTCAGCGACCCGCAGCCGCTGGTCGTCCCGATCCTCCGGGCCGGCCTCGGGATGCTCGAGGGCATGGTCAAGCTCATCCCGACCGCCGAGGTCGGCTTCCTGGGCATGGCACGCAACGAGGAGACGCTCGAGCCGACCACGTACGCGGAGCGCCTGCCCGACGACCTGTCGAACCGCCAGTGCTTCGTCCTCGACCCGATGCTCGCGACCGGCGGCTCGCTCGTCGCGGCCATCCAGTTCCTCTTCGACCGGGGAGCGGTCGACGTCACCGCCGTCTGCCTGCTCGCCGCCCCCGAGGGCCTGGCCGCCGTCGAGAAGGCCTTCGGCGACCGCGACGTGACCATCGTCCTCGGCTCCCTCGACGAGAAGCTCAACGAGCTCGGCTACATCGTCCCCGGCCTCGGCGACGCGGGCGACCGCCTCTACGGCCTCGCGGGCTGAGCCCGCCGGCCCCCGGACGAGCGGGCCTTCCGTCGCGCCCCGGAACAGGAAGCCCCGCTGAGCCGTGCCGGTCGGCCGGCGCAGCGAGGGTCTCGACAGCCCCCACCGCGACCGTCCGGCAAAGCCCATCCTGCGGATCGAGCAGCCCGCGCAGCGGGCGCATCGAGGTCCCCAATCACGGCGCGCGCCTCCTCCCGAGCACCGGAACCACCCCCGACGCGCCGTCCATCCCCACGGAAGTGTTGACGCCGTGCACCGGCCTCCGCTTTACTGGCGGACATGACTGACACCCTGCACGCCCCGACCTCCCTCGAGGCCATCGGGAATGCCGGCATGATGATGGCCGGTGGCCCCGTCATGTGCTGTCGAATGTGTGCATGAGGAACTGACCTCGCCGGATCCCCGCACCGCCTCCGCCCGCTGATCGTCACGATCGGCTGAGCGTCCGAGGCGCGGACGATCCCCTGGATGCCCCGCATCCGTCTCTGCCGCCACCGCGCACCGCGGGCCGGCTCGATCGCGCACACCCGGATCCGCTCCCTCGGACACTCGTCCCGGATCCGACCAGCCAAGGACTCGTCATGACCCTCCTCCACACCCGCACCGCCACCGCCACCACCCCCACCGAGGCGCCCCGCCTCCAGCCGGTCGCCGACGCCGCGCCCGCAGCGCCCCGCCTCCGCGCCGTCCCCCAGGGCACCGAGGCCCGCGGCTTCGCCCTCTACGTCGGCATCGACGAGGCCAAGGCCCGTGCCGCCGGAGTCGACCTCGGCCGCCTGGTCGAGGAGCTCAAGCGCGTCACGGCGCAGCTCGCCCCCGACGCCGAGACCTACGCCTCCGTCGCCCTCGCCCCGCAGGGCGCCGGCGGCCGCGACGTGGACGTGGTCCGCCTCGCGCTGCAGGACCCGGCCGCCGTCGCCAAGCGCCGCTCCGACGCCGAGCCCGATCCCGACCGTGCACCCGGCGGCGTCGTCATCGACATCTCCCGCAAGCGCGTCATCCTCGACGAGGAGACCACCCCCCTCACCTACAAGGAGTTCGAGCTCCTCCAGTACCTCGTGCTCCGCGAGGGCCGCACCATCGAGCGCGCCGAGCTCATCGCCTCGCTCTGGGGCGCCGCGGACGACGACGCGCCGAACGAGCGCACCATCGACGTCCACGTCCGCCGCCTCCGCGCCAAGCTCGGCCGCTACGAGGAGATCGTGCGCACCGTCCGCGGAGTCGGCTACCGCTTCGACCGCCACGCCGACGTCGCCATCCGCTACGCGTCGACGCCGTCGCCGGATCTGTTCTGAACCGTGAGGAGAGCGCTTGCGCTCTCCTCACCGCGGTCGGCTTCGCGAGGGGTCGCGATTCGGAGAGCGGGTCGCGACCGGCTAGCGGGAAACGCTGACACGCGTTTCCCGCGTTCGCCTCGAGGGCGGAACGTCCTCTCGACCTCCGGAGATGTGCGCGCACCGCCCCTACCCTGGAAAGGGCTGCTCGGCGGCCTGCTGTGTGGCCGAGGCCGTGGGGGGCGGGGCGCGCCTCGCGGGGCAGGACGACGG
>NZ_PSVB01000008.1:0-125813 GCF_002932165.1 Rathayibacter sp. AY1F8 | reverse complement strand
CTTCGCCATCGCCCAGGAGTTCGTGGCCGCCGGTCACCGGGTCGCCGTGACCGCGCGCTCGGGCTCCGGTCCGGAGGGCTCCCTCACCGTCGTCGCGGACGTGACCGACGCCGCCTCCATCGACGCCGCGTTCACGCAGGTCGAGGCCGAGCTGGGCCCGGTCGAGATCCTGGTGGCGAACGCGGGCATCACCCGCGACACCCTGCTGCTGCGCATGACGGAGGAGGACTTCACGTCCGTCGTCGACACGAACCTCACCGGGGCGTTCCGCGTCGTCAAGCGCGCATCGAAGGGGATGCTCAAGCAGCGCTTCGGCCGCGTCGTCCTCATCTCCAGCGTGGTCGGCCTCTACGGGTCGCCGGGCCAGATCAACTACTCCTCGTCGAAGGCCGCCCTCGTGGGCTTCGCCCGCTCGCTGACCCGCGAGCTCGGCGCCCGCAACATCACCGCCAATGTCGTCGCTCCCGGCTTCATCGAGACCGACATGACCGCGGAGCTCTCGCCGGAGCAGCAGGCGGAGTACCGGAAGAGCATCCCGCTCGCCCGCTACGGCACCGCTGCCGAGGTCGCGAAGGTCACGCGCTGGCTGGCCGGCGACGAGGCGGCGTACATCTCGGGTGCCGTGATCCCGGTCGACGGCGGCCTCGGGATGGGCCACTGATCGATAAGCCCTGGGCTTATATCCGGCGGATATAAGCTCTAGGCTTATGCGATGACCTCCTCCGATGTCGTCGCCGTGCTCCTGGACCTGGTGACCTCCCGCTCCCTCGTCGACCGCGCGGGTGCTCAGCGCGAGATCGAGCGGGGCTTCGCCGAGGTGGAGGCCGCGGTCCCGGCGATCCAGCCCCTGCACCCGACGGTCGGCGACGAGTTCCAGGCGATCTACCCCTCCGTCCACGCCGCGCTCCGGGCGACGCTGCAGGCGCGCCTCTCGCTCCCGGCCGGCGTCGACTGCCGCGCGGGCATCGGCCTGGGCGAGGTGCGGGTGGTCGGATCGGGGATCGCCGGGGACCTCGAGGACGGGTCCGGCTGGTGGCGCGCGCGCGAGGCCATCGATCGCGCCCACGCGCTCGAGGACGGTGCCGTGCCCACGGCCCGCGGATGGTTCGTCGCCGGGGACGCCGACGGGGACTCCGGCGAGGCGGCGGTCAACGCCTACCTCCTCTCCCGCGACGCCCTGGTCGGAGCGCTCAGCGCGCGCGATCGCCGACTCGTGCTGGGTAGCCTGCGCGGAGCGTCGCAGAAGGAGCTGGGCGAGCAGGAGTCGATCTCGCAGCCCGCCGTCTCGCAGGCGCTGCGGCGCGCGGGAGCGGGCGCCCTCCTCGCCGGCGCCCGCCTGCTGGAGGAGACGTGCTGACGGCGCTGCTGCTCGCCGTGATCGGCCTCGGCGACCTCGCGCGCACGCACCTCCGCCGCCGTGCGGCCCTCCTCGCGATCCCCGTGCTCGCCGCCGCAGCCGTGACCGCAGCGCTCCTCGTCGGAGCCCCGCCGCTCGGTGCGGCGATCGTCGTCGTCCTGGCCGGAGCCTGGCTGCTGACGACCACGACCGTCGAGAACGCGCGGCCGCCAGGGGGTCCGCGTCCGGCCGTCGCCCTCGTCGCGGCGGTCCTGGTGCTGACCGCTGTCGACCGCGCAGTCGGCGTCCCGACGGGGCCGCTCGCGCCGACCACCGTCGCGAGCACGCTCCCTCCGATCGAGCAGCTCGCTCTGGCGGTCGGAGCCGGGCTCTTCCTGCTGGAGAGCGGCAACGTGATCGTGCGGGCGGCACTGTTCCGCGAGCTCCCGCAGGCCGAGCCCGCGCCGCGTCCGCGCTGGAGCGAGCGGTTCGCGCGTCGGGAGCCGGCCGACGCCCGCCTGCCGGACCTCCAGGGCGGGCGCACGATCGGACCGCTGGAGCGGCTGCTGATCGCCGGTCTCACGCTCGCCGGAGCGATCGGCCTCGCCGGTGCCGTGCTCGCGGCCAAGGGGATCGTGCGCTTCCCCGAGATCTCCCGCGACGGCGGCAGCGGCGAGAAGGCGGAGTACTTCCTGGTGGGCTCGCTCGTCAGCTGGGCGCTGGCGCTCGGCTGTGCCGGACTCGTCGCGATCGCGGGCCGCTGACGCCCATGAGGCCGGGGGAGGCGGGCCTCAGCCGCGGAGGCCGAGGACAGGCAGCAGCTGCGACAGGTCGAGGCCGCCGACGACGAGGTCGGCGCGCTCGCGCACCAGGGGCTTGGCGTTGAAGGCGACCGCGAGGGAGGCGACCGCCATCATCTCCAGGTCGTTCGCACCGTCGCCGACGGCGATCGTGCGCTGCGGCGGGACGCCCGAGACCGCCGCCCACTCGCGGAGCGCCTCCGCCTTGGCCGCGGCGTCGATGACCGCCCCGTCGACCGCTCCGGTCAGCAGGCCGTCCCCGCAGCAGAGGCGGTTGGCCCGGACGAAGTCGAGGCCGAGCGCACCGGCGACCGGGTCGAGGACCTCGTGGAACCCTCCGGACACCACACCGACGCGGCCGCCGGCGGCGTGGACGCCGGCCACGAGCTCGGCGGCGCCGGGCGTGACGCGGACGCCCGAGCTCACACCGGGGAGCACCGACTCCGGGACCCCGGCGAGAGTGGCGACCCGCTCGCGGAGGCTCTCGCCGAAGTCGAGCTCGCCGCGCATCGCCCGCTCCGTGACGGCGGCGACGCGCTCCTCGGAGCCGGCGTGCACCGCGAGGAGCTCGATCACCTCGTCCTGGAGGAGGGTGGAGTCCGCGTCGAGGACGACGAGGAAGCGGGCAGGCGTCGCAGGACGCTCACTCATGGGCCGGTCCGATCGGTCGGGTGGGCGCGCCGGGGCGCAGAGCTCGACCCGCGGGGGTGCTACGGGTGGACGACGACGCCCTTGCCGACGACGGTGATGCCCGACTCGGTGACGGTGAACCCGCGCTCGCGATCGCGGTCGTGGTCCACGCCGACTCGAGCACCGGGCTCGACGACGACGTCCTTGTCGAGGATAGCGCGGACGACCAGCGCGTCCGGGCCGATGCGGACCTTGTCGAAGACCACCGAGTCGGTGACCGTCGCGTTCGACTCGATGACCGTCCAGGGCCCGACGACGCTGCGCTCGATGTGCGCGCCCGAGATCACGGTGCCGAGCGAGACGACCGAGTCGACCGTCGATCCCATGTTGCCCTTGCCGTCGCGGACGATCTTGGCCGGAGGGGAGTTCAGCTGCGACGAGAAGATCGGCCACTGCTGGTTGTAGAGGTTGAAGACCGGCAGCGCCGAGATGAGGTCCTGGTGGGCCTCGAAGAAGGAGTCGATGGTGCCGACGTCCCGCCAGTAGTAGCGGTCGCGGTCGGTCGAGCCGGGGACGTCGTTGAGCTTGAGGTCGTAGACGCCGGCCTCGCCGCGCGCGACGAAGTCCGGGATGATGTCGCCGCCCATGTCGTGGTCCGACGTGGAGGACTCGCCGTCGCGGATGACCGCGTCGATCAGGGCGTCCGCGTCGAAGACGTAGTTGCCCATGGAGGCGAGGACCTCGTGCGGGGAGTCGGCCAGGCCGACGGCGTCCTTGGGCTTCTCGAGGAACTCGGAGATCATCGTCGGGACGATGCCGTCGCCCGCCTCGTCACCGGCGAGCTGGATGACGCCGAACTGGTCCGCGAGCTCGATCGGCTGGCGGATGGCCGCGACGGTCGCCTTCGCACCGGACGTGATGTGCGCGTCGATCATCTGCGAGAAGTCCATGCGGTAGACGTGGTCGGCGCCGACCACGACGACGATGTCGGGCTTCTCGTCGCGGATCAGGTTGAGGCTCTGCAGGATCGCGTCGGCCGAGCCGCTGAACCAGCGCTTGCCCAGGCGCTGCTGCGCGGGGACCGAGGCGACGTAGGAGTTCAGGAGCCCGGAGAGGCGCCAGGTCTGCGAGACGTGGCGGTCGAGCGAGTGCGACTTGTACTGCGTCAGCACGACGATCTGGGTGAGACCGGAGTTGATCAGGTTGGACAGCGCGAAGTCGATCAGCCGGTACTGCCCGCCGAACGGCACCGCGGGCTTGGCCCGGTCCGCCGTGAGGGGCATGAGGCGCTTTCCCTCGCCGCCGGCGAGGACGATGCCGAAGATCTTCTTTGACTGCATGGCACCACAGTAGGGGCTCGGGCTTCCCCGTGGACCCCGGCTGTCGCCGGGGGAGCGCCCTGTACTACGGTTCGGGGGTGCGAGTCGATCTGCTGACCAAGGAATACCCGCCCGAGGTGTACGGGGGAGCCGGTGTCCACGTGGCCGAGCTCACCAAGGCGCTGCGCAGCGACCTGGAGGTCGTGGTGCGCTGCTTCGGCGCGCCGCGCGAGGAGGAGGGCACGTTCGCGTACTCCGTCCCCGCGGAGCTCGCCGAGGCGAACGGCGCGCTGCAGACCCTCGGGGTCGACCTGCAGATCGCGCAGGACGCGGCGGGGGCCGACCTGGTCCACTCCCACACCTGGTACGCCAACGCCGCGGGGCGTCTCGCCCAGCTCCTGCACGGCATCCCGCACGTGGTCTCGGCGCACAGCCTCGAGCCGCTGCGTCCGTGGAAGGCCGAGCAGCTCGGCGGCGGCTACCGCGTCTCGAGCTGGATCGAGCGGGAGGCGTACGAGAACGCCGACGCCGTGATCGCGGTGTCCGGCGGCATGCGCGAGGACATCCTCCGCTCCTACCCGGCCCTGGACCCGGCGAAGGTCCACGTGGTATACAACGGCATCGACCTCGACGCCTGGCACCCGGTCGAGGACGAGGCCGTCCTCGCCGAGCTGGGCATCGACCCCTCGCGCCCCTCCGTGGTCTTCGTCGGCCGCATCACCCGGCAGAAGGGCCTGCCCTACCTGCTCCGCGCTGCAGCGACCCTGCCTCCCGAGGTGCAGCTCGTGCTCTGCGCGGGCGCCCCCGACACCCCCGAGATCATGGCCGAGGTCACCTCCCTCGTCCGCAGCCTCCAGGAGGAGCGCACCGGCGTCGTCTGGATCGACCGGCATCTGCCGCGCCACCAGCTCTCCGCGGTCCTGACGAACGCGACCACGTTCGTCTGCCCCTCGATCTACGAGCCCCTCGGCATCGTCAACCTCGAGGCGATGGCCTGCGGTGCGGCGGTCGTCGGGACGGCGACCGGCGGCATCCCGGAGGTCGTCGACGACGGCGTGACCGGCCGTCTCGTCCCGATCGAGCAGGTCACCGACGGCACCGGCACCCCCGTGGACCCGGAGCGCTACGTCGCCGACCTGGCCGCCGTCCTCGCCGAGGTCGTCGCCGACCCGGAGACGGCGAAGCGGATGGGCGCCGCGGGCCGCGAGCGCGCGCAGAGCCACTTCAGCTGGACGCAGATCGCGCGGGACACCCGGGCGATCTACGACTCGCTCGTCTGAGCCTCCCGGCCGCCTCCTTTAGAATGGCTCCCATGCCCAGCGTTGTCTCGTTCGTCGATGTGTCCTTCGTCCGGAACGGCAAGCGGATCCTCGACCACGTGTCGTGGGACGTGGCCGAGGACGAGCGCTGGGTGATCCTCGGCCCCAACGGGGCGGGCAAGACCTCGATCCTGCAGATCGCCGCCGCGCAGAACTACCCCTCGACCGGTGCCGCGCACCTGCTCGAGGAGACCCTCGGCCGGGTCGACGTGTTCGAGCTGCGTCCGCGCATCGGCTACGCCTCGACCGCGATGGCGCGCCGCCTCCCGGCCGGCGAGAGCGTGCTCGACGTCGTGATGACCGCCGCCTACGCCGTCACCGGCCGCTGGAACGAGGGCTACGACGCGATCGACGAGCGCCGCGCCCGCCGCGTGCTGTCCGAGTGGAAGCTCGAGCACCTCGCCGAGCGCACCTTCGGGACGCTCTCGGACGGCGAGCAGAAGCGCGTCCAGATCGCCCGCGCGATCATGACCGACCCCGAGCTGCTCCTGCTCGACGAGCCGGCCGCGAGCCTCGACCTCGGCGCCCGCGAGGAGCTCGTCCAGCTGCTGGGCGGCTTCGCGAAGGACCCGGCGTCGCCCGCGATCGTGATGGTGACCCACCACGTCGAGGAGATCCCCGACGGCTTCACCCACGCCCTGCTCCTCCGCGACGGAGCGGTGGTGGCGGCGGGCCCGCTGGCCGAGTCCCTGACCGAGGCGACGCTCGCCGAGACCTTCGGGCTCGACATCGCTCTCACCCGCGAGAACGGGCGCTTCTCGGCCCGCGCCCGCGGCTGACCCCGGCTCCGGGGTCCGGGCGCGGCGCGACTTCTGCACACGCTGCCGGTCTGGTATTCTCGGTAGCTGGTTCGGGCCCGTTCGCGGTGCGCCCGCCCTCATCCACCCGTTCCCGTCGACGACAGGTGCGGTTCAGGACCATCGACGACAGGACACGACCATGAAGACCGACATCCACCCCGAGTACTCCGCGATCGTCTTCCGCGACCTCGCGTCCGGTGAGACCTTCCTCACCCGCTCGACCGCGAAGAGCAGCAAGACGATCGAGCTCGACGGCGTGACCTACCCCGTCATCGACGTCGAGATCTCCTCCGCCTCGCACCCGTTCTACACGGGCAAGCAGCGCATCATGGACTCGGCCGGCCGCGTCGAGAAGTTCAACAGCCGCTACAAGAACTTCGGCAAGTAGCACTCCTCGAAGGGCCCTCGACCTCACGGTCGGGGGCCCTTCGTCGTTCC
Organism: Rathayibacter sp. AY1F8; assembly: GCF_002932165.1. NCBI lineage: Bacteria > Bacillati > Actinomycetota > Actinomycetes > Micrococcales > Microbacteriaceae > Rathayibacter > Rathayibacter sp. AY1F8. The sequence continues at coordinate 119,171 of NZ_PSVB01000008.1, read as the reverse complement.
CGCGGGGCGGTCCTCAGTAGCGGTAGAAGCCCTCTCCGGTGGCCGTTCCGAGGCGGCCGCGATCGACGTACTCCGTCTTCAGGTGGGCGGCGAACGCCTGGGAGGCCTCGTCCGGGGCCGCGGCGGCGATGTTGTAGGCGGTCCGCAGACCGACGACGTCGAAGATCTGGAAGGGTCCGAGCGGGGCGCCGGTGCCGATCCTCCAGGTCTTGTCGATGGTCTCGTGGTCGGCGTAGCCGCCCATGAGCAGACCCGACGCGGCGCTGAGGAGCGGCACCAGCAGCGAGTTCAGGACGTAGCCGGCCTTCTCCTTCTGCAGCCTGATGGGCTCGAGGCCGCTGGAGACGGCGAACTCCACGACGGCGTCGACCACGGCGGGGTCCGTGTCCGCCGTCCCCATGATCTCGGCCGTGTTCTGCGCCCAGACGTGGTTGGCGTAGTGCAGCGCGAGGAACCGGTCGGGTCGGCCGGTCGAGGCCTTCAGGTCGCTGGGGAGCAGCGTGGACGAGTTAGTCGCGAAGACCGTGCGCTCGGGAGCGAGCGCACCCAGGCGGCCGTACAGCTCCTGCTTCAGGCCCAGGTCCTCGGGGACGGCCTCGATCACGAGGTCGGCGTCGGCGACAGCCTCCGCGAGGTCGGAGGTGAGGCGGAGGGAGTCGAGCGCCTCCTGCGGTCCGCCGGCGACGCCGCCGGGCACCGACTCGTAGACGCCCGCGAGACCGCGGAGCCGCTCGCGCGCCGACTCGAGGACGTCGTCGAAGAGGTCGTAGACGGTGACGTCGAAGCCGTGGAAGGCCGACTGGAAGGCGATCTGGGAGCCGAGCACTCCGCTGCCGAGGACGGTGACCGTGCGGATCGTGGGCATGACTTCTCCTTGCGAGAGGGAAGAGGGGGAACACGTGCTCACCCGATCCCACAGCGCCGCGGTCCGCGGAGCGAGGGCTTGCGCCGACGGGCGGGCCGTGGCCGTCGGGGAGCCGGCGCGGTAGCGTCCCGGCATGGTGTCCTTCGCCGACAAGCCGATCCTGCCGTTCACGACTCCTGAAGAGTGGGACGCCTACCTCCGCGGCGAGCCCGACCCGGACGGAGTCCGGCTGAAGCTGCGGAAGAAGGCCGCCGTCGATCCGGGGATCACCTACGCCGAGGCGCTCGACATCGCGCTCTGCCACGGCTGGATCGACGGTCAGGCGGGAGCCTTCGACGAGCAGTTCAAGCTCCAGGCCTTCACCCCGCGGCGTCGCGCTAGCCCGTGGTCCAAGGTCAATCGCGATCACGTCGCACGGCTGCTGGCGGAGGGCCGGATGCTGCCGGGCGGGCGGGCCGAGGTCGAGCGGGCACGCGCCGACGGGCGCTGGGACGCGGCCTACCGGCAGCGCGATGCGGAGGTGCCGGACGACTTCCAGCGGGCGCTCGACGCGGATCCGCAGGCCCTGGCCTTCTTCGCGACCGTCGGCGGGCAGAAGCGCTTCGCGTTCCTCTTCCGCCTCTCGCAGCTGAAGCGGGCGGCGACGCGGGAGCGGCGGATCGCGGAGTACGTGGCGCTCCTGCGCGAGGGGCGCACGCTGACTTGAGGGGTCAGTGGCGGACCGGCCAGCCCCCGTCGGCGACGAAGGACTCGTCGCGGACGCGGCGCATGTACTCCTGGAAGGACTCGGCCTGGGTGCGGCACCAGTCGACCTGGAGCGCGTGCAGGGCCTCCGCGCCGACTCCGAGCTCGTCGGCGAAGGCGCGGCCCAGCGCCTGGGCGACGCGGCCCGCCGCGATCGCGTCCGCGCCCGCGTCGTGCGCCTCGGTGAGGGCGACGCCGTAGTGCTCGGCGGCGAGGGTCAGGGTGCGCTTGCCCTTGCGGTAGCGGTCCACCGCCTTGTCGATCACGAGCGGATCGACGACGGGGCTCGGGTCGAGCAGCACGGGCACGCCCCAGCGGCGCGCCTCGTGGGCGAGGAGCGAGAGGTCGTAGGGGGCGTTGTAGACGACGACCGGGATGCCGCGGGCGAGGAGCGAGCGCAGCGCCTCGGAGATCTCGGCCACGACCTCGCCGGCGGGGCGGCCGTGCGCGCGGGCGTGCTCGGTGCTGATCCCGTGGACGGCGGAGGCGCCGGCCGGGATCTCGACCCCGGGATCGGCGAGCCAGGTCGTGCCCTCGATCGGCTCGCCCGCCGCGTCGATCACGCCGACGTGCGCGGTGACGATGCGGCTCGTGCGGACGTCGATGCCGGTGGTCTCGAGGTCGAACACGGCCAGCAGGTCGAACCACCGCGCCCCCTCGGAGGGGACGAGCGCCCGCTCGGCGTCGTCGAACAGCATCGGCTCAGTCTGCGTCTCGGTCGTTCCGGTGGTGCTCACGCCGACAGCCTAAAGGGGGCCTCCGACATCGGCCGGAGGCCCCTCGGCGTGCTGCCGGGTCAGCGGGCCTCGTGCGCCTTGGCGACGTGGAGCCAGAAGAAGCCCTGCGTGCCGAGCGTCATCGTCAGCGTGCCGTCGTCCGAGAATCCGGGGAAGCGGCCGCCGCCGAACAGGTCGCTCAGCGTCGATCCGGGATTCTCCGGGTCGGTGATCGTGACCGAGACCGGGTTGTGGTTGAAGCTGAAGACGCAGAGCACCTCCTCGGGCTGGTCGCCCATCTCGGAGCCCGAGCCGGCGTAGTCCCGCACGAAGGCGAGCACCGACTCGTGGTCCGTCTCGAGGACGCGCATCGACCCGAGGCCGAACGCCGGGTGGCCGCGGCGCACGTGCAGGACGTTCCGCATCCAGTGCAGCAGGGAGCGGGACTGCGCCAGCTGCGCCTCCACGTTGACCTGGTTGTAGTGGTAGACGAGCGACTGGACGATCGGCTGCACGAGCTTGCCGGGGTCGGCGGCCGAGAAGCCGGCGTTGCGGTCGGGCGTCCACTGCATCGGCGTGCGCGACGCGTCGCGGTCGTTGAGCCAGATGTTGTCGCCCATGCCGATCTCGTCGCCGTAGTACAGGAACGGGCTGCCGGCGAGGGAGAAGAGCAGGGCGTTGATCAGCTCGAGCTCGGCACGCGAGTTGTCCAGCAGCGGCGCGAGCCTGCGGCGGATGCCGATGTTCGAGCGCATCCGCGGGTCGTAGGCGTACCAGCCGTACATGGCCTGGCGGTACTCCTCGGACACCATCTCGAGCGTGAGCTCGTCGTGGTTGCGGAGGAACACGCCCCAGGCGGCGCCGCTGGGGATGTCGAACGTCTCGGAGAGCACCTTCTTCAGCTCGTTCGCCGTCTGCGCGCGGAGGGAGTAGAAGATGCGCGGCATGACCGGGAAGTCGAACGCCATGTGGCACTCGGGCTCCTCCTCCGTGCCGAAGAACGCGGCGACCTCTCGCGGCCACTGGTTCGCCTCGGCGATCAGGATGCGGCCGGGGTAGTCGCGGTCGACCATGGTGCGGAGGTTCTTGATGAACTCGTGGGTGGGCGGCTCGCCCTCTCCGTTGCCCTCGTCGGACTCGTAGAGGTAGGGGATCGCGTCGAGCCGGATGCCGTCGACGCCGAGGTCGAGCCAGAACTTGACCACGTCGTGGATCGCCTCGTGCACGGCGGGGTTCTCGAAGTTGAGGTCCGGCTGGTGCGAGAAGAAGCGGTGGAAGTAGAACTGGCGGCGCTCGGCGTCGAAGGCCCAGTTCGAGTCCTCGGTGTCGACGAAGATGATGCGGATGTCCGGCCACTTGTCGTCGGTGTCGTTCCAGACGTAGAAGTCGCCGTAGGGGCCCTCGGGGTCGGACCGGGACTGCTGGAACCACTCGTGCTGGTCGCTGGTGTGGTTGAGCGGGAAGTCCATCACGATGCGCATGTTGCGCTCGTGGGCCTTCCGGACGAGGTCGCGGAAGTCCTCCATCGTGCCGAACTCGGGGAGGATCGCCTTGAAGTCGGAGACGTCGTAGCCGCCGTCGCGCAGAGGCGACATGTAGAACGGCGGGAGCCAGAGGGCGTCGATCCCGAGCCACTGCAGGTAGTCGAGCTTGGAGGCGAGCCCGTTGATGTCGCCGGCGCCGTCGCCGTTGGAGTCGTAGTACGACCGGATCATCACCTCGTAGAACACCGCCCGGCGGTACCACTGGGGGTCGAGGGCGAGTCCGGGGAGTTGGATCGGCGACGTGAAGCTCACGGTGCTCCTTCTGCTGCTGCCTGAGCGGATGACCGTCTCGCGAGACGGGTGGGCGGTGCGCCGTGTTGCGAGCGCGTGATCATGCTCCCGGCTCGGATCGAGGCCACGCAAGGCGTTGCGGCCAGATCTTCGACGGGCTTTCCCTACGATAAGGAACGCGATGACCACTCCCTCCCCCTACGCCTCCGATCTCGGCCGTGTCCCCGTCCGCGAGGCCGCGGTGGACGTCGCCGGATCCCGCACCGCCTACTGGACCTACGGCGCTCCGGACGCCTCGACCGTCCTCGTGCTGGTGCACGGGTTCCGCGGCGAGCACCACGGCCTCGAGCCCGTCATCGCCCGTCTGCTCGCCGGGGGAGCGGACGTGCGGGTCGTCGCTCCCGACCTGCCCGGCTTCGGCGCCTCGACCCCGATGACGCGCCTTCCGCACGACGTGGACGGCTACGCCTCCTGGCTCGGCTCCTTCCTCGACACGCTGGGGCTCCGCGGCGAGGCGGCCGTCCTCGGCCACTCCTTCGGCTCGATCGTCGCGGCCGCGGCCGTCGCCGACGGGCTGCCCGCTCCGCTCCTGGTGCTGGTCAACCCGATCGGCGCGCCCGCCCTGCAGGGTCCCCGCGGAGTCCTGACCAGGCTCGCCGTCCTCTACTACAGGCTCGGCGCGCTCCTGCCGGGGCCCCTCGGACGCCGCCTGCTCAGCGACCCGCTGATCGTGCGGGTGATGAGCCTGGCGATGGTGAAGACGAAGGAGCCGGCGCTGCGACGCTTCGTGCACGACCAGCACGACCGCTACTTCAGCGCCTTCGCCTCCCGCGACACGGTCCTCGAGGCGTTCCGCGCCTCCGTCTCGCACGACGTAGGCGAGTACGCCTCCCGGATCGGCGTGCCGACGCAGCTGATCGCCGCGGCGCAGGACGACATCACTCCGCTCCCGGCGCAGTACCGCCTGCTCGAGAGGCTGCCGCACGCCCGCCTGCACGTCATCGACGGAGTCGGCCACCTGATCCACTACGAGACGCCGGACGAGGCCGCCGCCGTGCTGCGGACGGCCCTCGAGGAGGGGATCGACCGATGAGGATCGTCGTCGACTGCCGGTACACCCGGCTCGAGCGGCACGACGGGATCAGCCGCTACACCGCGGAGCTCGTCCGCGAGCTCGCGAAGCTGCACGACGTGACCATGCTGATCAGCGACCGCCGCCAGCTCGCGATGCTCCCGTCGCTCCCGTGGGAGCGCGTGACCGGGCCGACCAGCCCGTTCGAGCCGTTCGTCGCGCTGCTGGTGAACCGGCTGCGGCCCGACGTGGTCTTCTCGCCGATGCAGACCATGGGCTCGCTCGGCCGCCGCTACCGGCTCGTCCTGACCGTGCACGACCTCATCTACTACCGCCACCGCACTCCGCCGCGCGACCTGGCCGCTCCCGTGCGCGCGCTCTGGCGGCTCTACCACCTCGCATGGTGGCCGCAGCGGAGGCTCCTTCAGCGCGCCGACGCGGTCGTCACCGTCTCGGAGACCACCCGCGACCTGATCCGCTCCCACCGCCTCACCACCCGGCCGGTGGTCGTCGTCCCGAACGCGGCGACCGAGCCCGACGAGGCGAGCGCCGCTCTGGCGGGATCGCTGCCCGACCGGTCGGCCGGGCGCTCGCTCGTCTACATGGGCTCGTTCATGCCCTACAAGAACGTCGAGACGCTCGCGCGCGCGATGCGGCTGCTGCCCGACTACGAGCTGCACCTGATGAGCCGGGCGAGCGACGAGACCGTCGAGACGCTCCGGGCCCTGGCGCCGACCGCGAAGCTGGTGTTCCACCAGGGGGCGCCGGACGCGGAGTACCGCGCGGTGCTCGCGCGGGCGACCGCTCTCGTGACGGCGAGCAGGGACGAGGGCTTCGGGATCCCGCTGGTCGAGGCGATGGCGCTCGGGACGCCGGTCGTGGTGAGCGACATCCCGATCTTCCGCGAGATCGCCCAGGACGCCGCCGTGTACGTCGAACCGTCGAGCGCGAAGGGCATCGCGGACGGCGTGCGGTCGCTCGAGGACGGCGCCGTGTGGCGGACGCACTCGGCCCGGGCGAGGGAGCGGGCCGCGGCCTTCTCCTGGCGCGACTCCGCCCGGGTGCTCTTCGGGCTCCTGCAGGACCTCGGCCGGCGCTGACGCGGTCCGGCGATCGGACCGCCTCCGGGAGGCGGGCCGTCAGGCTCCCGGGGCCGGGCTGAGCACGTCGTCGAGGTCGACGTCCGCCACGACCACGTCGCCGGAGTCGTCGACGCCGACGATGCGCAGTGCCCCGTCGACGATCGCGAAGTCGTGCCGGGAGCCGTTGCCGACCGAGACGCCGTGCACGGGGAGGTCCTCGCTGCTGAGCGCGCGGATCAGGCTGCCGATGACCGCACCGTGCGTGGCGACGACGACGGACGCGTCGGGGAAGCGCTCGGCCACCTCGAGCAGCGCGGCGGTCGCCCGCTCGACGACCTCGGCGCGGGTCTCGCAGCCGGGGATCGGCGCGCGCTCGATGCCTCCGGGGAAGCGCTCGGCGAGCTCGGGACCGGTCATCCCCTCCGCCTCGCCGTAGGCGCGCTCGGCCAGGCCCGGCACCGCCAGCGGCTCGTCGAGTCCGAGACCGCGCGCGATGATCGCTCCGGTGTCGAAGGCGCGCTGCAGCGGACTGGCGACCACCGCGTCGAAGCGCCGGTCGGCGAGCAGCCGCGCCGCCGCCCGCGCCTGGGCGCGCCCGGTCGCATTGAGCGGGATGTCGCTCCTGCCCTGGATGCGCCGGGCGGCGTTCCAGTCGGTCTGGCCGTGGCGGACGAGGGTGAGCTGGGTCACAGGGGCCTCTCGGGAGGTCGGGTGCGGAGCGGGCGGGAGCTCAGAGGGCGGCGGTGCGGCGCGCGGGCAGGCGCTCGGCGAGCTCGCGGAGCACCTCGCTGGTGCCGCCGTCGATCTTGATGCTCGCGCGCGAGTCGCCCTTGGTGGTGCCGCGGTTGACGATCACGATCGGCATCCGGGCGCGACGGGCGATCTCGAGGAAGCGGATGCCGGAGTTGACCACGAGCGACGAGCCGGCCACGAGCAGCGCGTCGGCGCCCGCGACGATGGCGCGCGCCTCCTCGAACCGCTCGGTCGGGATGAACTCGCCGAAGAAGACGATGTCCGGCTTCAGGATCCCGCCGCAGACCGTGCACTCGGGGACGGTCATCGCCGAGACGTCGTGGACCTCGGCGTCGCCGTCGGGGTTGAGGGAGGAGACGTCGGGGTCGTCGAGCCAGGGGTTGAGCGCCTCGATCCGCTCGGCCACCGCGTCGCGCGCGAAGTACTGGCCGCAGGTCATGCAGCGCACACGGTCCGCCGAGCCGTGCAGATCCACCACGCGGCGCGAGCCGGCCCGGACGTGCAGGCCGTCGACGTTCTGGGTGACGACGCCCGTGAGCAGGCCGCGCTCCTCCAGCCGGGCCAGGGCCCGGTGGCCGTCGTTGGGGAGCGTGCTGGTGAAGCGGCGCCAGCCGAGCTGGCTGCCGGCCCAGTACCGGCGGCGGTAGTCGGGGTCGGCGACGAACTGGGAGTAGGTCATCGGGCTGCGCACCGGTGCCCCGGCTCCGCGGTAGTCGGGGATGCCCGAGTCGGTGCTCATGCCCGCGCCGGTGACGGCGGCGATGCGGCGCCCGCTGAGGAGTTCGACGGCCTGCTCGACCGCGAGCGCCTCGGGGCCCTCGGCGACCGGTGTCGGACTCGACTCCATCCGCGCCTCCTTCGAGGGCCGTTCGAGCGGCCCCTGGACGAGTTTAGTCCGCGCCGTGCCCTAGATTGCCGGGATGCCGATCGTGCACATCACCGACCTCGACCACCCGCTCCTCGCCGACTACCACCGCCTCACCGACGTGGCGCTGCGGCGGGTGCTGGAGCCGGAGGGCGGTCTGTACATCGCCGAGTCGGCCAAGGTGATCGAGCGGGCGCTCGACGCCGGGCACCGTCCCCGCTCGGTCCTGGTGCAGGAGAAGCGGCTGCCGGACGCGGCCGGGGTGCTCGAGCGTCATCCCGAGGTGCCGGTCTTCGTGGCGCCGGATCCGCTGATCGAGGAGCTGACCGGGTTCCACCTCCACCGCGGAGCGCTCGCCTCGATGCACCGTCCGCCGCTGCGGCCGATGGCCGAGCTGCTGGAGGGCGCGCGCCTCGTCGTGATCCTGGAGGACCTGGTCGACCACACCAACGTCGGCGCCGTCTTCCGCGCCGCGGCCGGCATGGGCGCGGACGCGGTGCTCGTGACGCCGCGGTGCGCGGACCCCCTGTACCGGCGCAGCGTCCGGGTGAGCATGGGCACGGTCCTGCAGGTGCCGTGGACGCGCACCCCCGAGTGGGCACCGGCTCGCCGCGCTCTGGAGGAGGCCGGGTTCTCGGTCGCCGCGCTGGCGCTCGCTCCGGACGCGGTGCCGCTCGACGAGTACGCGGCGGCTCGCCCCGAGCGCGTCGCGATCGTCCTGGGCGCCGAGGGGGACGGGCTCAGCCGCGCGGCGCTGGACGCCTCGGACACCGTCGTCACCATCCCGATGCTGCACGGCGTCGACTCGCTCAACGTGGCCTCGGCGAGCGCCGTCGCACTGTGGGCGCTGACCCGCGGGCGCTGACCGCCCGGCTCCGGCGCTCGGCGGCCCCGCGGTGACCTGCTGCTGACGCTCCCGCCGCTGGATCGGGGTCGGTGCCGCGCGTCACCCGCCGCGCCCGACGACGGGGCGGCGTCCGGGACGGGTGAGAGGCCCGCCCGTACGATGACGGGGTGACCTCCCCGACCCGATCCGACGACGCCCTCGACCTGTTCGGGGAGCCCGCCGCGCCGGAGCCGCGACCGCGTCGACGGCGCGGGGCGGTCGTCGCCGGTCTCGTCGCTGCGACCGTGCTGGTCGGCGGAGGCGGTGCCTACGCGACCAACGCGGCGACCGCGGAGCTGCCGACGGCGAGCGCCGTCGCGGTGGACCCCGTCCCGAGCACCGTCGACGCGCCCGCTCCGGCCTGGCCGGCCTACGGCTCCGGCGCCGTGGCGGCCGTGGGCATCGACGGGACGGAGGAGGACGGGCTGCTCGCCCGCTACGGCTCCACCGGAACCGTGCCGACGGGGAGCATCGCCAAGGTCGTCACCGCTCTCGTCGTCCTCGCGGCGAAGCCGATCGCAGAGGGGACGGACGGGGAGACCATCACCTTCACGAGCGCGGACGTGCAGTACTACAACGACACCCTGGCCGAGAACGGCTCGAACGCTCCGGTCACCGCGGGTCTGCAGCTGACCGAGCGGGAGGCGCTGACCGCCATGATGCTCCCGTCCGCGAACAACTACGCGAAGTCCCTCGCGATCTGGGCGTACGGCTCGGAGGACGCCTTCCTCGCCGCGGCGCGCGGCTGGCTCGACGGGCAGGGGCTCGAGCGGACCTCCCTCGCCGACACCAGCGGGCTCTCGCCGGCGACGGTCAGCACGACGGCCGAGATGGTGCGCCTGGGCGAGCTGCTGATCGCCGACCCGGTGCTCGCTCCGATCGTCGCGACGCCGACCGCGGTCATCCCGGGGGTCGGCGAGGTCGACAACACCAACTCGCTCCTCGGCCGCTCGGGAGTGGACGGTATCAAGACGGGGACGACCGACGAGGCGGGCTCGTGCCTGCTGTTCTCGCTCGACGCGACCGTCGAGGGCCGGCCGGTCACCCTCGTCGGCGTGGTGGTGGGCGCGCGCACGCACCCGCAGCTCGCCGCGGACGTGCTGACCCTCGTCCCGACCGTCGAGGCGGGCTTCCGGACCGTCCCGCTGACCGTCGAGGGCCAGGACTACGGCACCCTCACGAGCGCCTGGGGGGAGACGGCGACGGCCGAGACCGCGGAGGCGCGGTCCGTGCTGGTGTGGGGTGCGGTCTCGACGACGACCACGGTCGCCCTCGATCCGCTCGAGACCGTCGCCGACGGCGAGCGCGTGGGGACCGCGACCGTCGACGTCAACGGCACCCCGTACGAGCTTCCCCTCGTCGCCGACGGGTCGATCGAGGACCCGGGCTTCGCCTGGCGCCTCGGCCACCCGGCCGAGCTGTTCGGCTGAGCGCGGGGCGAGCCGCCGCCTCCCGGGAGCGGATCAGGCCAGGGGATCCGCGGCCCGGTCGTCGATGATCCGCACGCCCGCGGTCGCGATGTCCTCGGCGACCTCCTCCGGCGTCGCGTTGCCCGGCACGACCGAGCCCGGCTCCGAGGCCGCGGGATCGGTGCTCCAGCGCTCGGCGGAGGGCCGCTTGGCGGTGATGAAGTCGCCGGAGGACTGGTGGCGGACGCGGCGCAGCACCCACGGCACGAGGTACTCCCGCGCCCACTGGATGTCCTCCGTGCGGGCGGCACGCCAGGTGCGGGCGTGCAGCGGCTCCGGGGCCAGGGGGCGCAGGTCGTTCTCGACGTTCAGCGACTCGAGGACCATGCGCGCGACCTCGTGGTGGCCGTGCGGGTTGAGGTGCAGGCGGTCCGGCGCCCACATCCGCACGTCCTGGATCTCCTGGAGGGACCACTGGTCGGCGACGATGCAGTCGTACCGCTTGGCCAGCGCCCGCAGGTTCTCGTTGTAGATCGCGACCTTCCCGCGGATCCGCCCGAACACGGGGGAGAAGCCCACATCCACTCCGGTGAAGAGGACGACGGTCGCCCCGTCGGAGCGGAGCCGGGCGAGGCCCGACTCGAAGCGGGACGCGATGTCGTCGGGATCGGTCCCCGGGCGGATGACGTCGTTCCCGCCCGCGGAGATGGTGATGAGGTCGGGGCGCAGCTCCAGGGCGGGCTCGACCTGCTCGTCGACGATCTGCTGCAGGAGGCGGCCGCGGACCGCCAGGTTGGCGTAGGCGAAGTCCTCGTTCTGGCTGCCCAGGACCTCCGCCACGCGGTCCGCCCAGCCGCGGTGCCCGCCGGGGCTGCCGGGCTCGGGATCGCCGATCCCCTCGGTGAAGGAGTCGCCCAGGGCGACGTAGCGGGACCACGGATGACGCTGCTCGACCATCCCTCCATCATGCTCCGCACCCGGCCGCCGGTGGCACGGCGCGACACGCCGTGCGCCTCCCGGCGGGCCGCGGAGACCGAGCCGCTGTCGGAGGCGTCGGCTAGATTCGGTCCACGTGAACAGTCCCTCGAGCTTCGGTCATCAGGTCGGCACCTCCGCCGCTGAGCACCTGTCCCCGTCGTTCCCGGGCAGGGCGCCGTGGGGTACCGCGAACAAGCTCCGCGCCTGGCAGGCGGAGGCGCTCGAGGCCTACTTCCAGCACGAGCCGCGCGACTTCCTGGCCGCCGCGACCCCGGGCGCGGGCAAGACCACCTTCGCGCTGCGGCTGGCCGCCGAGCTGCTGCACAACCGCACGGTCGACCGGATCACCGTGGTCGCGCCGACGGAGCACCTCAAGCGCCAGTGGGCCGAGGCCGCGCACCGCGTCGGCATCCGCCTCGACCCGACCTTCACCAACCGCATGGGCCGCCACGCCCGCCACTACCACGGCGTCGCCGTCACCTACGCGCAGGTCGCCGTCCGCGCCGAGCTCCACCGCGAGCTCACACTGTCCGGGCGCACCCTCGTCATCCTCGACGAGGTGCACCACGCCGGCGACGCGCTCAGCTGGGGCGACGCGGTGCGCGAGGCCTTCGAGCCCGCCGTCCGCCGGCTCTCGCTGACCGGGACGCCGTTCCGCTCGGACACGGCAGCGATCCCGTTCGTCAGCTACCTGCCGGACGAGGAGGGCATCCGCACCTCGCTCACCGACTACGCCTACGGCTACGGCCGCGCGCTCGCGGACGGCGTCGTCCGGCCGGTGCTGTTCATGGTCTACGCCGGGCAGATGCGCTGGAAGTCGAAGGCCGGCGACGAGATGGAGGCGCGGCTCGGCGAGGGCAACACCAAGGACATCACCTCGCAGGCCTGGCGGACCGCGCTGGACCCGAAGGGCGACTGGATCCCCTCGGTCCTCCGCGCCGCCAACACCCGCCTCACCGAGGTGCGGCGCGCCGTGCCCGACGCCGGCGGCCTGGTCATCGCGACCGACCACTACACCGCGCGCGCCTACGCCGCGATGCTCCGCGAGATCAGCGGCGAGACCGTCACCGTCGTGCTCTCCGACGAGAAGGAGGCGAGCGACCGGATCGAGGAGTTCGCGAAGGACACCAGTCGCTGGATGGTCGCGGTCCGCATGGTCTCCGAGGGCGTCGACGTGCCGAGGCTCGCCGTCGGCGTCTACGCGACATCGGCGTCGACTCCGCTGTTCTTCGCCCAGGCGATCGGCCGCTTCGTGCGCGCGCGGCGCCGCGGCGAGACCGCCTCGGTGTTCCTCCCGAACGTGCCCGGCCTGCTCGCGCTGGCGGGCTCGATGGAGCTGCAGCGCGATCACGCCCTCGACCGCAGGACCTCCGACGACGAGGAGTACCCCGAGGCCGATCTGATGGCCGACGCCGAGCGCAGCGAGAAGGCGTCCTCGGATCTCCTGGAGGAGGGCCGCTTCGAGTCGATCGGCTCGGCCGCCACCTTCGACCGCGTCGTCTACGAGGGCGCCGAGTTCGGGATGGAGGTCGAGGTCGAGAGCGAGGAGGAGCTCGACTTCATCGGACTGCCGGGGCTCCTCGAGCCCGACCAGGTGCGGGAGCTGCTCCAGCACCGGCAGCAGCGGCAGGCCAAGCGCGCCGGCAGCCGCGCGGGGGCGGCGGCCCCGGCCGAGCCGGCGAGCGAGATCCCGGCACCGCTCTACCGCACGCTCAAGGAGCAGCGCAGCCTGCTCAACTCCCTGGTCGGCCTGTGGGCACGGGGGACGGGCGAGTCGCACGGCCAGGTGCACACCGAGCTGCGCCGGCTCTGCGGCGGACCCGCGGTGGCGCAGGCGAGCGTGACCCAGCTGCAGGCGCGGATCGATCTCCTGCGGCGCAGGCTCGGCTCGCACTGATCGCGGTGCGGCGCCCCGGTCCGTGGCGACGTGGCCCTGACGACGGGGCCGATCGCTGCTCCCGCCCAGCCCGGCCGGCCCCTCCGCGTGGGCCGGACAGCCCCTCCGGCGCGTTCTAGCCGATGCACCCGGCGCGGCGCCAGCCCTCCCCAGCGGACCGGGCGCGACCGTACTGTTCGAGCGTGACCCACCGGAACGACCTGCCCGCTCACGCGCCCGCAGGACGAACCGGACGGCGGTTCCGGCCGAGGGTCGTGACCACCGGAGGAGGACCGCGCGATGAGCGCTGACCGTCAGGGGAATGCTCGAGACACGCTCGCTAAGCTGAGCAGTCGGTCCGTCGCGGAAGTGACGGACCATCACCCCCGACGTCGGGCATCCGCAGACCGCACATCGGCGTCTCCCGGACTGCCCGAGAACAATCCCCTGAGGAGTCTCGTGGAGACCTGGCCCGGAACCGCCTACCCGTTGGGCGCGACGTTCGACGGAAGCGGCACGAACTTCGCCCTGTTCAGCGAGATCGCCGATCGCGTCGAACTGTGCCTCTTCGCGGAGGACGGCACCGAGACGCGCGTCGAGATCCAGGAGTCGGACGCCTACGTCTGGCACTGCTACCTCCCGCAGGTCCAGCCGGGCCAGCGCTACGGCTTCCGCATCCACGGACCGTACGACCCCGATGCCGGCCACCGCTGCAACCCGAACAAGCTGCTGCTGGACCCCTACGCGAAGGCGATCTCGGGGGAGATCGACTGGGACCAGTCCCTCTTCTCGTACACCTTCGGCGACCCGGACTCGACGAACGACGAGGACTCGGCGCCGCACATGATGATGGGCGTCGTCATCAACCCCTTCTTCGACTGGGCCGGTGACCGCCGCCCGCGCACCTCCTACGACAGCACCGTGATCTACGAGGCGCACGTGAAGGGGCTCACCAAGACGCACCCCGACGTGCCGGAGGAGCTCCGCGGCACCTACGCCGGAGTCGCCCACCCCGCGGTGATCGACCACCTCAAGCACCTGGGCGTCTCGGCGATCGAGCTCATGCCCGTGCACCAGTTCGTGAACGACTCCACGCTGATGGACAAGGGCCTCTCGAACTACTGGGGCTACAACACGATCGGCTTCTTCGCACCGCAGAACACCTACTCCTCCACGGGCGACCAGGGCCAGCAGGTCCAGGAGTTCAAGAGCATGGTGAAGGCGCTCCACGCGGCGGGCATCGAGGTCATCCTCGACGTGGTCTACAACCACACGGCGGAGGGCAACCACCTCGGCCCCACCCTGTCGTTCCGCGGCATCGACAACGAGGCCTACTACCGCCTCGTCGACGACGACAAGCGCTACTACATGGACTACACCGGCACCGGGAACACCCTGAACGTGCGCCACCCGCACTCGCTCCAACTCATCATGGACTCGCTGCGCTACTGGGTGACGGAGATGCGCGTCGACGGCTTCCGCTTCGACCTCGCCTCGGCGCTGGCACGCGAGTTCTACGACGTCGACCGGCTCTCCACCTTCTTCGAGCTCGTCCAGCAGGACCCGGTGGTCTCGCAGGTGAAGCTGATCGCCGAGCCGTGGGACGTCGGGCCCGGCGGCTACCAGGTGGGAAACTTCCCGCCCCAGTGGACGGAGTGGAACGGCAAGTACCGCGACACGGTCCGCGACTTCTGGCGCGGCGAGCCGTCGACGCTGGGGGAGTTCGCCTCGCGCCTCACCGGCTCGGCCGACCTCTACGCGCACTCGGGCCGCTACCCGGTCGCCTCGATCAACTTCGTCACGGCGCACGACGGCTTCACCCTCCGGGACCTGGTCTCGTACAACGAGAAGCACAACGACGCCAACGGCGAGGACGGCAACGACGGCGAGTCGCACAACCGCTCCTGGAACCACGGCGTGGAGGGGCCCACGGACGACCCGCGGGTGCTCGCGCTCCGGGCGCGCCAGCAGCGGAACTTCCTCGCGACGATGCTGATCTCCCAGGGCGTTCCGATGATCCTCCACGGCGACGAGCTGGGCCGGACCCAGAACGGCAACAACAACACCTACGCCCAGGACAGCGAGCTGACCTGGATCGACTGGGCGCACGCCGACCGGCCGCTGCTCGAGTTCACCGCGGCGCTCATCCGCCTGCGCGCCGAGCACCCGACCTTCCGCCGCATGCGCTTCTTCGACGGCCGCCCCGTCCTGCGCGGCGACGGCGAGCCCCTGCCCGACATCGTCTGGTTCACCGCCGCCGGCACCGAGATGTCCCCGTCCGACTGGGACTCCGGTCTCGGCCGATCGGTGGGCATCTACCTCAACGGCAACGGGATCCGCGAGCGCGACCAGCGCGGGCGCCCCGTCACCGACGACAGCTTCCTCCTGTACTTCAACGCCGACGACGTCGACGTCGAGTTCGCGATCCCGAGCGACGAGTACGCGCTCGAGTGGAGCGTCCTCGTCGACACCGCCGGCGCCGAGGCGGACTCGATCCCGCGTCCGGCGGGGGCGATGCTCACCGTCCAGGCGAAGTCTCTCGTCATCCTCCAGGAGCACAGCACCCCCGAGCCCGAGGTCGACCACTCGGTCGCCGCCTCGCTCGCGTCCCTGGCCGCCACCTCGGCCATCCCGATCGTCTCCTCGACGGGACCCACCAGCCCCCACGCCGAGTCGACCGACTCCGCGACCGCACCCTCGACAGGAGCCTGACGTGCGTCTGCCCGCCTCCACCTACCGCCTCCAGATCCGGTCGGCGTTCGACCTCGACGACGCCGCCCGCGTCGCCGACTACGTGCGCGCGCTCGGAGCGGACTGGCTGTACTTCTCGCCGCTGCTGAAGGCCGAGCCCGGCTCGGACCACGGCTACGACGTGGTGGACCACACCGAGGTCGATCCCGACCGCGGTGGCGCGGCCGGCCTGGCGAACGCCTCGGCCGCGGCGCGGGCGGAGGGCCTCGGCGTCCTCATCGACATCGTCCCCAACCACATGGGCGTCGCGACCCCGAGCGAGAACTCGTGGTGGTGGGACCTGCTGAGGAACGGGAAGTCCTCCCGCTACGCCACCGCCTTCGACATCGACTGGGAGGCGGGGGGCGGGAAGCTGCGCGTGCCGATCCTCGGCGACGGTGCGAGCGAGGGCGACAGCGACAGCGAGCTCGACGCGCTCGAGGTCGTCGGCGACGAGCTGCACTACTACGAGAACCGCCTGCCGATCGCGCCCGGCACCGCCGAGCGCGGCGACTCCGGCCGCACGGTGCACGAGCGCCAGAGCTACGAGCTCGTGAACTGGCGCCGCGCCGACGCCGAGCTGAACTACCGCCGCTTCTTCGCGGTGAACACCCTCGCCGCCATCACGGTCGAGCGGCCCGAGGTGTTCGACGCCTCGCACGCCGAGATCGTCCGCTGGTTCACCGAGGGGCTCGCTGACGGCCTGCGCGTCGACCACCCGGACGGCCTGGCCGACCCGGGCGGATACCTCGACGACCTGGCCCACGCGATCGGCGGCGCGCCGGTCTGGGTCGAGAAGATCCTCGAGGGCGACGAGGAGCTCCCGCCGCACTGGGCGACCGTCGGCACCACGGGCTACGACGCCCTGGCCGACGTCGACCGCATCCTGGTCGACCCCGACGCCCGCCCCGTGCTGGAGGGCCTCGACGCCGAGCTCACGGGGAAGGGCGCCCCGCTGCAGTGGGCCGACCTCATCCACGACACCAAGCGCGGCATCGCCGACGGCATCCTCCGCTCCGAGGTCCTGCGGCTGGCCCGCCTGATCCCCGGCATCGAGGGAGCGGACGACGCGCTGGCGGAGCTCCTGGCGACCTACCCGGTCTACCGCAGCTACCTCCCCTACGGAGCGGAGCACCTCGAGCACGCCCGCGTCGACGCCGTGCGCCGCCGCCCAGAGATCCGCGCGACCATCGACGAGGTCGCCGCGGCGCTCGGCGAGACCGGCACGCCGGTGTCCGTGCGCTTCCAGCAGACCTCCGGCATGGTGATGGCGAAGGGCGTCGAGGACACGGCGTTCTACCGCTTCAGCCGCCTCACCTCGCTGAACGAGGTCGGAGCGGACCCGGACGAGTTCGCGATCGACCTGGTCGAGTTCCACCGCCGCCAGGCCGTGCGCCAGGCCTCGTTCCCCGCCTCGCTCACGACGCTCTCGACCCACGACACGAAGCGCGGCGAGGACACCCGTGCCCGCATCACCGCACTGGCCGAGGACCCGGAGGCGTGGGCGGCGACGCTCCGCGAGCTCCACGCCCTCGTCGGCTTCGGCGACGGCCCGATCGAGCACCTGCTCTGGGAGGCCGTCGTGGGGACCTGGCCCGCGAGCCGCGAGCGCCTGCACGCCTACGCCGAGAAGGCGTCGCGCGAGGCCGACGACTCGACGCACTGGACCGCTCCTGACGAGCAGTTCGAGAAGCGGATGCACGCGGCGATCGACGCGGCGTTCGACGAGCCCGCCGTCCGCCGGCTGGTCGAGCAGACCGTCGAGCGGGTGTCGGCCGCCGGCTGGTCGAACGGCCTCGCCGCGAAGCTCGTGCAGATCACCGCCCCGGGCATCCCGGACGTCTACCAGGGCAGCGAGCTCTGGGAGACCTCCCTCGTCGACCCGGACAACCGCCGCGAGGTCGACTTCGGGCAGCGTCGAGCGCTGCTGGAGCGGATCGACGGCGGCTGGAAGCCCGCGATCGACGCCGAGGGAGCCGCGAAGCTCCTCGTCACCTCACGCGCCCTCCGGCTCCGCCGCGACCGCCCCGAGCTGTTCACCCGCTACGCCGCCGTCCCCGCGATCGGGCCCGCCGCCGAGCACGCGATCGCCTTCGACCGCGGCGGCGCGCTGACCGTCGCGACCCGGCTCCCCGAGGGCCTCGCCGCTTCGGGCGGGTGGAACGGCACGGTCGTGGTCCTGCCCGGGCACCCGATGGAGGACGTCCTCACCGGCCGCACCTTCGCGGGAGGAGTGACTCCGGTCGCCGAGATCCTCGCCGACTACCCCGTGGCACTGATCGCCCCGGTCTCCTGACCGGTTCCGCCACCGCACCGCAGACCGATCCGACCCCTCCTGGAGACAGCAGTGATCAGCACGACTCCCTACCGCTACGCACTCCCGACGACCGGGCCCGAGCGGTTCGACGTCTGGGCCCCCGAGGCCTCGACGGTCGAGCTCCTTCTCGGCGACGACTCGTCGCTGACGATGACCCGCCACGGAGACGACGGATGGTGGCGGGCGCCCGCGTCGGCCCCGGCCACCGGCGAGGTCGACTACGGGTACCGGGTGGACGGCAGTGGTCCGCTGCCGGACCCCCGCTCGCGCCGCCAGCCGAAGGGCGTGCACGAGCTCTCGCGCACGTTCGACCCCTCGGCGCACGAGTGGGGCGACTCCGCCTGGACCGGGCGCGAGCTCGCCGGCGCCGTCATCTACGAGCTGCACCTCGGCACGTTCACACCCGAGGGCACCCTGGACGCGGCGGCGGAGCGATTCGAGCACCTGCGCTCGATCGGCGTGGACTTCATCGAGCTGCTGCCGGTCAACGCGGTGAACGGAACGCACAACTGGGGCTACGACGGCGTCCTCTGGTACGCCGTGCACGAGCCGTACGGCGGACCCGAGGCGTACCAGCGCTTCGTGGACGCCGCCCACCGTGCCGGCCTCGGCGTGGTCCAGGACGTCGTCTACAACCACCTCGGCCCGAGCGGCAACTACCTGCCGGAGTTCGGCCCGTACCTCAAGAACGAGAAGGCCAACACCTGGGGCAGCTCGATCAACCTCGACGGCGAGGGTTCGGACACCGTCCGCGGGTACATCATCGACAACGCTCTGATGTGGCTGCGCGACTACCACGTCGACGCCCTGCGCCTGGACGCGGTGCACGCCCTCTCGGACGAGCGGGCCGTGCACGTGCTCGAGGAGATGGCGAGCGAGGTGGCCGTGCTGTCGGCCCACGTCGGGCGCCCTCTGACGCTGATCGCCGAGTCCGACCTCAACGACCCGACGCTGATCACTCCGCGGGAGGCGCACGGCTACGGGCTCGACGCGCAGTGGAGCGACGACTTCCACCACGCGGTCCACGTCGCGCTGACCGGGGAGACCACGGGCTACTACGAGGACTTCGCGCCGCTCGGCGCCCTCGCGAAGGTGCTGACCCGGGGCTTCTTCCACGACGGCACCCTCTCGACGTTCCGCGGCCGTCACCACGGCCGTCCGGTGGACACCGAGCACATGCCGACCTGGCGCCTGGTGGTCTGCAGCCAGAACCACGACCAGATCGGCAACCGGGCTGTCGGCGACCGTCTGACGGCGTCCCTCGACGAGGGCCGTCTCGCGATCGCCGCTGCTCTGACGCTGCTGGGCCCTTTCACTCCCATGCTGTTCATGGGCGAGGAGTGGGCGGCGTCGACCCCGTGGCAGTTCTTCACCTCGCACCCGGAGAAGGATCTGGGCGAGGCGACGGCGAAGGGCCGCATCGAGGAGTTCGCGAAGATGGGCTGGGATCCGGAGGTCGTGCCCGACCCGCAGGACCCGGAGACGTTCCTGCGCTCGCGGCTCGACTGGTCCGAGGTCGGGGAGGGGCGTCACGCCCGCACCCTCGAGGTGTACCGCGAGCTGGCGGCGATCCGCCGCCGCTACCCCGAGCTGACGGACCCGCGCTTCGGGTCGCTCCGCGTGGAGTTCGACGAGGATGCCCGCTGGCTGACTCTCGGCCGCGGTCGGGTGACCGTGGCGATCAACGTCGGCGAGTCCGCCGCCCGCATCGCCCTGCCGGAGGTGGCGGAGACGCTGCTCGGCGTCGGGGAGTACGCGGTGCAGCCCGGGGACACCGAGGTGGATCTCGGCGCCTCCTCGCTGCTGGTGACGCTGAGCGCCTGAGCGCCTGAGCTCCGTGGCGGCCGGCTGATCAGGTGGCCGGCCGCCGCTGTCCTGAACGGTCGCCTCGGGCCCGAGCGCTCAGAGCGTGACCGCGGCGTACTCCGTCGCGGTCACGACCCGCACTCCCTCGTCGTGAACGAGCAGGAGCGCGCGGAGGGGGATGGCCCGCTTGTGGCACGCCGCCGCCAGGTGACGGGCGAGGACCCGATCGGTCTCGCCGAGGAAGGCGCGCCCGGGACGTTCGAGGGCGAAGGCGAGCGAGCCCACGTCCTGGTGCGCCACGGCCTTGGCGAGGGTGGCGACGATCCGCTCGGTCTTCTCCTCGTCGGGGTGCACGGGGAGCCCGTCCACCGGGTAGAGGATCGGCAGCTGCACGCCGTCGCGGTCGAGGAAGATCGGCCACAGCGCCCGGCGGTAGGCCGGTCCGATCAGCGAGGAGACGCGCTCGCGCAGCTCGCGGTCGTTCAGGAGCGGCGCATCGAGGTGCGGAGCGGGAGCGGCGTGGTCGAGAGTGGTCATGGTGTCGCTTTCTCGTGGGCGAGCGGGCGGTGCCGCTGAGGGGTCATCGGAAGTTGCGGGAGGTGGTGCGAGCGCCGACCGTGAGGGTCTCGAACCTGTCGGCGAGGAGGTTCGTCACCCCCTCGTCGGAGCGCTCGAGTATCCCCCTGACCAGCAGGGCGGGTGCCTCGCGGGCCACGCGGCGGTACCGGTTCCATACTCCGACGGAGCAGATCACGTTGAGGATCCCGTGCTCGTCCTCGAGGTTGAGGAAGGTCACTCCACCGGCTGTGGAGGGACGTTGGCGGTGGATCACGACCCCGCCGACCTCGATCCGGGTCCCCGAGGGGATGCCGGGGAGATCGGCCGAGGAGCGGGCGCCGCGGCGAGCGAGTCCCTCGCGGAGGTGGCGCAGCGGATGGTCGTCGGGTGAGATGCCGGTGGCCCAGAAGTCGAAGACCACGCGCTCCTGAGGGGAGAGCATCGGCAGGAGCGGGGGCTGCACGACGACCGTGGAACCGGCGAGGAACTCCTCGCGGTCGCCTGCGGCAGTGCCGGCCTCCCAGAGCGCCTGCCGACGCTGCAGACCGAGCGAGTCGAAGGCGCCCGCGGCGCCGAGGGCCTCCAGCTGAGCGGCGGTCGTGCCGACCCGACGCGAGAGGTCGGCCATGCTCGCGTAGGGTCCGCCGCGTTCGCGCTCGGCGACGATGTGCTCGGCGAGCGCGGTGCCGATGCCCTTCACCCCGGCCAGCCCGAGCCGGATCAGGAAGCCGCTGTCGCGCCTGTGGTCGTCCGTGTGGAAGTGCTCGGTGCGGTCGAACAGTCCCGTGGGCGGCTGATCGGCGCGGAGGCAGTCGTCGCTCCCGTAGGCGGCGCCGCCCCTCCGGCGTGCGGGGGCGTCCTCCTTCGCCTCGAGCCCGGGAGGCGCCAGGGAGCGGTTGACGTCGGGCGAGACGACCTCCACTCCGTGACGCCGGGCATCGGCGACCAGGGTGTGCGGGGCGTAGAAGCCCATGGGCTGCGCCCTCAGCAGCGCGGCGGTGAACGCGGCGGGGTAGTGCAGGCGGAGCCAGGCGCTCGCGTAGACCAGCAGGGCGAAGCTGATCGCATGGCTCTCGGCGAAGCCGAAGTTCGCGAAGGCCTGGATCCGGAGGTAGATGTCGTCCGCGACCTCGCCCGTGATGCCGTTGCGGGCCATCCCCTGGTAGAGCCGCTCGCGGAGGGTCTCGATCTTCTCGGTCCCGCGCTTGGACCCCATCGCCCGGCGCAGCAGGTCGGCGTCCTCCGCGTTGCAGTCGCCGACGGCCACGGCCACCTGCATGAGCTGCTCCTGGAAGAGCGGCACGCCGAGGGTGCGCTTGAGCGGCGTCACGAGGAGGGGGTGCTGGTAAGTCACCGGCTCCTCGCCGAGCTTGCGGCGGATGTAGGGGTGGACCGCACCGCCCTGGATGGGGCCGGGGCGGATGAGCGCGACCTCGATCACCAGATCGTAGAAGCGGCGCGGCTGCAGCCGGGGGAGGGTGCCCATCTGCGCCCGGCTCTCGACCTGGAACACCCCGATCGAATCGGCGCGGCAGAGCTGGTCGTAGACGCCCTTCTCCTCCCGGGGAAGGGTGGAGAGGTCCCACTGCTCGCCGACGTGCTCGGCGACGAGGTCGAACGTGTACTGCAGGGCGGCGAGCATCCCGAGCCCGAGGAGGTCGAACTTGACCAGGCCCATCCAGGCGCAGTCGTCCTTGTCCCACTGCAGGACGGTGCGGTCCTCCATCCGGGCGGGCTCGATCGGGCAGACCTCGCCCACGGGCCGGTCGGTCAGCACCATGCCGCCGGAGTGGATGCCCAGGTGCCGGGGCGTGCCCAGCACCCGGGTGGTCAGGGCGACCACGTCCTCGGGGATGTCGTGGTCGGTGCTCTCGGTGACGGACCCCCACCGCTCGACCTGCTTCGACCAGCCGTCCTGCTGCCCGGCGCTGTATCCGAGGGCCTTGGCCATGTCGCGCACGGCGAACTTGGGCCGGTAGGTGATGACGTTGGCGACCTGGGCCGCGTTCAGACGTCCGTACTTCCGGTAGACGTACTGGATCACCTCCTCGCGTCGCTCCGAGTCGAAGTCGACGTCGATGTCGGGCTCCTCGTCGCGGATGCTGGAGAGGAACCGCTCGAACGGCAGGTCGTAGAAGATCGAGTCGACCGCCGTGATGCCCAGGACGTAGCAGACCGCCGAGTTGGCGGCCGAGCCGCGTCCCTGGCAGAGGATGCCGTTCCGCTTGGCGTAGTGGACGATGTCGTGGACGATCAGGAAGTAGCCCGGGAAGTCCTTCTGCTCGATCACCGCGAGCTCCTTCTCGAGGCGCGCGAGGACGTCGGCGTCGGCGCGGGGGTACTTGGCCGGCACGGCCTCGCGCACGAGCTCGCGCAGCCAGCTCATCGAGGTGTGCCCCTCGGGGACCTCCTGGCGCGGCAGCCGGGGCCGGACTCGGCCGAGCTCGAAGGCGATCTCGTCGGCGACTCGCACCGTGTTCTCCACGGAGCCGGGGTAGCGGCCGAAGCGCTCGGCCATCTCGGCGCCGGAGCGCAGGTGGGCGCCGCCTGCGGCGGGGAGCCAGCCGTCCATCTCGTCGAGGCTCCGGCGTGCTCTGACCGCGGCGAGGGCCGTCTGGAGGGGGCGCTCCTCCGGCCGGGCGTAGTGCACGTTCCCGGTGGCGACCGTCTGCAGCCGGAGCTTCTCGGCGATCGCCGCCAGCTGGTCGTTGGCGCGCGAGGCGAGGGGATCCCCGTGGTCGTACAGCTCCACGAGGACGTTGGCGGGACCGAAGAGCCGGACGAGCTCGCGGACCTCCCGCTCGGCCGCGGCCACTCCTGCGGCGGCGAGCGCTTGACGGACCGCTCCCTTGCGGCAGCCCGTCAGCACGATCCAGTGGCCGTCGGCGGCGCGCGCGAGCTCCTCGAGGTCGTAGCTCGGCTTGCCCTTCTCGGCTCCGGCGAGCTGGGCGGTGGTGATCGCACGGGCGAGGCGGTGGTAGCCCTCCTCGCGGCGCGCGAGGACGAGCAGGTGGGTCCCCTCCGGATCGGCGACCCCGTTCTGAGGCGAGGTGAGCCCGATCGAGAGCTCGGCTCCGAAGGCCGTGCGGACGGCGTGCCCCTGCGCGGCCTCGGCCATCCTCACGATGCCGTAGAGGCCGTCGTGGTCGGTGAGCGCGAGAGTGTCGATGCCGAGCCGGACCGCCTCCTCGACCAGCTGCTCCGGCTTGCTCGCCCCGTCGAGGAAGCTGAAGTGGGAGTGGGCGTGCAGCTCGGCGTAGGGCACCGGATGAGCCGGCGGCCGGACGTCGTCCCCTGCCACGTAGGCGGGGCGCTTGTGCGACCAGGCCGGACTGTCGCCGCCGTCGCCCTGGACGACCGTGCCGTCGGCGCGCTTGCCGCTGGAGAGGCGGCGCTCGAACTCCGACCAGGGGATCGGCGGGTTGTTCCAGCCCATCGGGGCTCCTTCGGTGCTCGTTCGCGGTGGTGGAGGGATGCTCCGGTTCAGTCGTAGCGGGCCTCTGCGGCCCAGACCCCGTCGAGGCAGAGCAGCAGCCAGGCGACACCGGCGGCGTCGACCACCTGGAAGCGGTCGTAGCGGACGGCGGTGCTCGGATCCCACCAGCGCTCGTCGATCGGCCAGGGACCCGCCCATCCGGCGAGGGGCTCCAGGCGTGCCTGAGAGGTCCCGGGGGTGAAGTAGGCGGGCACGGAGCTGAGGGCGCCGCGCTCGTCGACGGCGACGGGTTCGCCCCTCGGTCCGCGGACCAGCACGGCCGCGGGCTCCGCGAAGACCGTCGGCGGGAGGGGCGGCGGCAGGGAGCCGGGCCAGGGCAGGGTCCTCGGCCGTGCGTCGCCCGGCTCCCGGTCGCCCCAGGGGATCAGGTGCTGGCGGTCGCGGAGGGATCGACCCCCTCCGATCGACGCGGTCATCACGGCCTCGTGCCCGAGCATGCTCTGCACGCGGCTCAGCCCGTGGTGGACGCGCTCCTCCGGAGCGGTGCCCCAGAGACCCTGCTCGTGGTTGCCGATCGCGTCGACCGCCTCGGGCTCGACGCACAGCCGCGAGATCGGCGCTCCGAGACCGGTGTCGATCTCCCCGCTGCCCTGCAGCTGCCAGCGGACCCGGTCGAGCACGTCGCCCGGGGTGAACCATCTCGGGTGCAGCCAGCTCCTGGAGGAGACCTCACCGCGCTCGCTGACGACCTCGATGCGGATAGCGGTCGCGACCAGCTGTGCGCGGGTGAGCCCGGCGACGAACTCCTCCGCGGGGACGCGGAAGGCGAAGGCGGCCTGGTCGATGCGGTCCAGAGGGGGCTCGAACTCCATCGCCCGGTCGAGGCGCTCCGGCGGGAGCCGGGGCACCACCGTCTCCGACTCCGCACCGGCGGCGAGGAGGTGCGCGTGGGCGCCCTCCGGTCCGAACCGGGCGGCGACGTCCTCGCGAGGGAGGGCGGCGAAGGCGCCGAGGGTGCGGACGCCGAGTCTGCGCAGGAGCGCCACCAGGTCGTCCCCCCGGCGGGGAGCACGGGCAGGGGCTGCGACGGACTCGGTCTCGAGGGCGTCGAGCGGGAGCGGGGCGAGGAAGTCTGCCGCTGCTCCTGGGGGCACGACGGCGACGGGGCGGCCGGAGTGCTTCGCGGCGAGCTCGGAGGCGAAGAGCCCGTCGGCGATCCCGATGCGGGCGTCGGGAAGACCCAGCTCGGCCAGCCGCTGCAGGATCGCCTCGGCCGCGCTCTGCTCGCTCCCGTAGTAGCGGCGCGGACCGCGGGCACGGATCGCGCACAGACCGGGCCGGATCAGCTGGACGCCCGGGGTGATCTCCTCGAGCGCCTGGATGAGCGGCTCGAACGCCCGGTGGTCGAGCACCGGGTCGTACGGGAGGACGGCGAGACCCGTGCAACGGGACTGCGCCTCGCGCACGCGCATGCCCCGCCGGACCCCCTCCGCCCGGGCAGCGGGGGAGGAGGCGAAGACCAGGCTCTTCTCCGTGAGGGCCAGGGGGTGCTCGTCGCCGAGGCCGGCGTCGGCGGCGGCCGCGAGGAGGGGCCAGTCGGGGCACCAGACGAGGATCGTCCGCCGCAGCTCGGGTGCGCTCGCCATCTCAGACCGCCCGCTCGTGCAGGCGGCCGTGCTCGACCCGGGAGCCGAAGGCGCTCTCGACGCCGGGCATGCTCATCCGCACCGTGCGCACCCGGGTGCCGGCCCGGCCGACCACATCGACCATCGCCTCCCGGGAGCGCAGGTAGCCGTGGCCGTCGCCGAGCCCCTCCCAGCGGCTGCTGCGGATGCTGAGCCGCGCCTCGGCCTGGGGCCACTCGCCGAGGACCACGAGCGCGGCACCCCGCTGGCGCAGTCGTGCTCCCAGACGCGAGACGTCGGCCGAGGAGACGGAGTCGGGCGGACGGGTGAGCACGACGGTCAGCACATCGACCAGAGCGGCGGTGACGGTGACCCAGTGCTCGGCAGGTGCGGGCACGAGCACCAGGCGCTCGAGGTCGATCCCTATGCCTGCCGCGGCCTCGGCCCCGAACTCCGGGACGCCCACCACGCCGCACCACGAGCCCTCGGCGGACGGGCCGGCGAGCAGCCCCATCGCCAGACTCATCGAGCCCTCCACGGAGTAGGCGGCACCCTGCTTGAGCGTGCCGCCCGGGAGCACGGAGGAGAAGGCCGGCAGGGTGGCGAGGCTCCTGGTCTCGAGGGTGGTCGCCTGCATGTCCCGGATGCGGGACTGCAGCTCCTTCACCGACGCGAGCTGCCGCAGAAGGGGCTCTGCGGCCTCGGCCGTCTCCGCGGAGACGAGGGATGAAGGGGGACTCATCTGCCCATGTTCGAACATGTGTTCGAGTATGTCAATCGCCACCGACATCCACCGGCGAGCCGCTCGGACCCTTCCGCGACCGCCCGGCAAGGCGCACTGAGGAGGAGGTAACAGACGTCCCGGGCAGTCTCGCATCCGCCCCCGACATTCCCGTCCGGGGGCGTTCTCCACCGGGTCTCGGCGAGGAAGGGCCTCCTGCCGCGCCTCTACCATGGGAGCCATGTCCGACGCCCTGCCCGACCCCGCCGACTCCGACGCCACCGCCCCGGCCGCGCCGCGCAGAAGGACCCTCGTGGTCAAGATGGGGTCCAGCTCGGTCACCAAGCAGTCGGGTCCGGATCCCGTTCTCCTGGCCAGCGCGCTCGAGAGCGCCTTCGCCGCCCGCGCGCTGGGCTGGGACGTCGTGCTGGTCTCCTCCGGCGCCGTCTCCTCGGGCCGGGCGCTCTTCGCCCGCTCGCAGGAGGAGCCGATCAGCGCCCGCCTGGCGGCAGCGGTGGGCCAGACCGTCCTGATGGGCTTCTACCGCTCGGTGGCCGAGCTCTCGGGCGCCCTGGTCGCGCAGATCCTCATCGGCGAGTCCGACCTCGCCTCTCCCCGGCAGATGGCACACGTCGCCGAGGCGATCCGCCACGCCCTCGACGCCGGAGTCGTGCCCGTGGTCAACGGCAACGACACGATCGACTCCGCCGGCTCGGACAACGACGGCGTCGCCGGCGGATTGGCGATGCTCCTCGGCGCGGACCTGCTGCTGCTGCTCACCGACGTCCCCGGCGTCTTCGCCGGCAGCATCGCCGAGGGCGTGCACCTCGAGGAGCTGGGCATCTCGGAGCTGCGCCGCATCGGCGTGCAGAAGGGCGGCACCGGCCGAGGGGGCATCCGCTCCAAGCTGCGGGCCGCCGAGCTCGCCGCGCACAACGGCGTCTCGACCAGGATCGCCGGGGCGCGCACCCCCGAGGTCATCCTGGGCGCCCTGGGAGGGCCGGGCCCGGGCACCCTCGTCCGCGCCGTGCACGCGCATCCGCCCGTGGAGCAGCGCTGGATCTCCGGAGTGGCCACCGGCCGCGGCCGCGTCGAGATCAACCTCGAGGCCGAGCGGAGCATCGGAGCCGGCTCGAGCCTGTTCGCCTCGGGCATCAAGCGCGTCTCCGGCGAGTTCGGCGGCGGCGACGTGATCGAGGTGCGCGCCCTCAGCGGAGAGCTCCTCGCGCGCGGCGTCTCCCGCGTCTCCTCGCGTCTGCTGACCCTGGTCCGCGCACTCCGGGTCGACGAGATCGCCCGCGTCTTCGTGGCGGTCCTCGGCCATGCCGCCACGACGGCGCCGTCGGCGAGTCCGGAGGGGGAGGAGAGGCCGCAGCTGACCCGCGCTCTGGAGTACGCGCGCACTCTCTCCTCCGAGCACGCTCGGGCCGTCGCGATGGAGATCGTCTCCCTCTTCCCCGCCGAGAGCATCTCGGCCCTGCTGGGGCAGGGCGCGGGGGAGGGCGAGCTCGTCGAGCGCTACACCCGCCTCGTCCGCACCCTCGCCATCGTGGAGAACGAGAACCTGGCCGTCTTCCGCTCCTGACCGCCGGTGGCGCGCCACGTCTCAGTGCATTTCGCGCCTTCGCGTCATGATCGCCGTTCTCCGGTGTCTTCCTGGTGATGGCGCCGCTCCTGGGCGCCCCCGACGGAACGGATCATCGATGAGCGTCCCCACTTCCACAGCCGGCCACTTCCGCGAGTCCGACATCACGCCCGAGAGCTTCGAGACCGAGAGGCTCGAGCGGCGGCTCGCCCTGCTCGAGGCCTCGATCGCCCAGGGGGAGCGGGCACTGCTGAGCCGGGTCGACCCGAGCAGCGGAGCTCCCCTCCCAGGCGCCTGCGGGGGGCACCGAGCCCAGCTGGTCAGCAACCTGACGACGGAACGGGCCCTCGCCGACCGCATCCGGGAGATGCTCGCCGCTCGGAGCTGACGGGGTGCGTACGGCACGATGGGGCCATGGTCACCATCACCGTCGCCGGTCTCGCCCAGCACTTCCACCCCGCCGAGCGGGGCACCGTCCGCCTCGAGATCCGGCGCGAGTCGCGATCCCGGCCCCAGGCGCTCGCCGAGGTCACTGCCCTGCACGCGCGGGTCCGTGAGGAGGCGGCCGCCGAGCAGGCGTCCGGCGCCGCCACCTGGTGGTCCTCCGATCAGATCTCGGTCTCCTCGATCCGCCGGTACATCAAGGACTCGGACGTCACGCAGCTGTTCCATGTCGCGGCCGCCGGGGTCCGGGTGAAGTACCGGGACTTCGCGGCTCTCGGGCGCTGGGTCGGCTCGATCTCGGAGGTGCCGGGGATCCAGATCTCGGGGGTCGACTGGGACGTGACGGCGGCACGACGTGCGGGCATCGAGCGCGAGGTCCGCACCGCTGCCGTCCGCGACGCGCGCGAGCGGGCCGAGGCCTATGCGGCGGCCCTCGGCCTGACCGAGGTGCGGGTGCTGACCCTCTTCGAGCCGGGACTGCGGCCGCACACGCGCATCGAGGGCGGCTCGGCGATGATGAGCCGCGCCAAGGCGTTCTCCTCTCCTGAGGAGCCGTTGGCCCTCAAGCCGGAGGACATCGAGGTCACCGCCTCGGTCTCCGCCGACTTCGAGGCGCACTGACGCGAAGACGCGACTGGGCGACCGGTTCCGCTGCGGACGGAGAGCGCCTGCCTGCACCTGCGACCCGCTGATCGTCTGCATGGCGACCCCGAGAGTCGCCCCGAGGCGACCGACCATCGGCTCCACGACGACCCCTCTCCGCCCCGATCAGCGGGCACGCGACCACCATACGTGTATTGAGGACTCCTCGGGAGCGGTGTCGCGGTTCGGCGTCCGCCGTGCACACCCTCCGGGAATAGCGGGGGACCCCCGGGCGCTGAGGCAGGCATGGTCTCGCGCATCGGCTTCCTCTCCTTCGGCCACTACCAGTCCGTCCCCGGGTCTCAGACCCGCTCGGCTCGCGACGTCCTCCTCCAGATGATCGAGCTCGCGGAGGCGGCGGAGGAGATCGGCATCGACGGCGCCTACGTCCGCGTGCACCACTTCGCGCCGCAGCTCGCCTCGCCGTTCCCGCTGCTGGCGGCGATCGCCGCGCGCACCCGCCGCATCGAGATCGGCACCGGGGTCATCGACATGCGCTACGAGAACCCGCTCTACATGGCGGAGGAGGCGGCCGCCACCGACCTGATCTCCGACGGCCGGCTCGAGCTCGGGGTCAGCCGGGGATCGCCCGAGACCGCCCTGCGCGGGTCCGAGGCGTTCGGCTTCGTCCCCCCGGAGGGGATGACCGACGCCGACCTCGCCCGGCAGAAGGTGCGCATCCTCCGGGAGGCGCTCGCCGGAGCGCCGGTCGCGCAGTCGGATCCGGCGATGACGCGCCAATCGCTCCCGCTCTCGATCGAGCCGCGCTCGCCCGGCCTCGAGGACCGGATCTGGTGGGGTGCCGGCAGCTTCGCGACCGCGCGCTGGGCAGCCGAGCAGGGCATGAACCTGCAGTCGTCGACCCTGCTCCTGGAGGAGGAGGGCGTGCCCTTCGACGAGCTGCAGGCCCGCCAGATCCGCGAGTACCGCGACGCGTGGAGCGAGGCGGGCTGGGAGCGCACCCCGCGCGTCTCCGTGTCGCGCAGCGTCCTTCCGATCACGACCGATCTCGACCGGCTGTACTTCGGCGGCCGCGGCGAGCAGGACCAGGTCGCCACCCTCGAGGGCGTCCGCGCCCGATTCGGCCGCAGCTACACGGGCGAGCCGGACGCCGTCTCCGCCGAGCTCGCTGCGGACGCCGCCGTGCAGGAGGCGGACACGCTGCTGCTCACCCTTCCCAACCAGCTCGGGGTCGAGTACAACGCGCGGCTCCTGCGCACTGTCGTGGAATCGATCGCTCCGGCTCTCGGCTGGTCGCCGGCGACAGCAGGCGTCTGACGCCGAGGCACGGTCTGTGCAGGAGGGCCCTGCGGTGCAGGAGCGCCCCTGCGGTGCAGGAGCGCCCGTTTACTGCAGGAGCGCCCGTTTACTGCAGGAGACGCCCCGCCTCTTCGGGAAAGAGCGGGGCGTCTGCTCTCTCCGACCACA
Source organism: Rathayibacter sp. AY1F8 (assembly GCF_002932165.1). Taxonomy (NCBI): domain Bacteria; kingdom Bacillati; phylum Actinomycetota; class Actinomycetes; order Micrococcales; family Microbacteriaceae; genus Rathayibacter; species Rathayibacter sp. AY1F8. The sequence continues at coordinate 88,858 of NZ_PSVB01000008.1, read as the reverse complement.
GCATCTTTCCCGCCGGCGCGAGGAGCGGACGGTGCCGGGAACGACGGAACCCCCCGCCTCTCCGAGGAGAGACGAGGGGTTCCGATCAGTGTGTCCGAGGGGGGACTTGAACCCCCACGCCCTATACGGGCACTAGCACCTCAAGCTAGCGCGTCTGCCATTTCCGCCACCCGGACGAGTGTTTCCTTCGACCTGCGTTTCCGCGGCCGAAGAAGACATTAGCACGGTTCCGGGGCCTCTCACGCCACCTCCCGGCCCACCGTCCTCCGCGCGCCGTCGAGCCCGCGCCGGTACCGTTGCCCGCATGTCCGACAGCATCGACAGCGCGCCCGTGACCGACAGCACCCTCGACGAGACGGCGCTCATCGCGCGCGATCTCATCCGCTTCGACACCAGCAACTACGGCGACGGGAAGGCGGAGCCGGAGCGCCCGGCCGCGGAGTACGTCGCGGCGAAGCTGCGCGACCTCGGCCTCGAGCCCGAGCTGATCGACTCCGACCCGGGACGCACGAGCGTCGTGGCGCGGGTCGCCGGGGAGGACCGCGAGCGCGGCGCCCTCGTCGTCCACGGGCACCTCGACGTGGTGCCCGCCATCGCCGACAACTGGAGCGTCGACCCGTTCGGCGGCGAGATCAAGGACGGCATGCTCTGGGGCCGCGGCGCGGTCGACATGAAGAACATGGACGCGATGATCCTCGCCTCGCTCGGCGACATCCTCCGTGAGGGGAGGCGCCCCTCCCGCGACCTCGTCATCGCCTTCTTCGCCGACGAGGAGGCGGGCGGTGTGCGGGGATCGGGATTCCTGGCCCGTGAGCGGCCCGAGCTGTTCGCCGGAGCGACCGAGGCGATCAGCGAGGTCGGCGGCTACTCGATCGAGCTGGCCGGCAAGCGGGCCTATCTCGTGCAGACGGGCGAGAAGGCGCTGATGTGGCTGACCCTCCGCGCGCACGGCACGGCGGGGCACGGCTCGCAGATCAACTCCGAGAACGCCGTCACCCGGCTGGCGCAGGCGATCGCCCGCATCGGAAGCGAGGAGTGGCCCACCCGCCTCACCGACACCACGCGCGAGCTGCTCGACGAGGTCGCCCGCCTGCTCGGCCACGACCCTCAGCGCAGCACTCCGGAGGAGCTGGCACTCGCCACCGGCACCGCCTCGCGCTTCATCGCCGCGACGCTGCGCACCACCGCCAATCCGTCGATGCTGTCGGCCGGCTACAAGGCCAACGTCATCCCGGACACCGCGGACGCCACCATCGACGTGCGCGTCCTCCCCGGCGAGGAGGACGCGGTGCTCGAGCGCCTGAAGGTCCTCGCGGGCGAGCACGTCGAGATCCTCGTCCAGCACCGCGACATCGGACTCGAGGTGCCCTTCGCCGGCCCCCTCGTCGAGAGCATGGCCGCCTCGATCCGCCGGTTCGATCCGGGCGCCGAGGTCCTCCCGTACCTGCTCTCCGGAGGCACCGACAACAAGGCGCTCTCGACGCTCGGCATCACCGGATACGGGTTCGCGCCGCTCCAGCTGCCGTCGTCCCTGGACTTCCCGGCGCTGTTCCACGGGGTCGACGAGCGCGTTCCACTGGACGCACTAGTGTTTGGCAGGAAGGTCCTGACCGATCTCCTGCTGAGCTCCTGACGGCGCCGCGGACCGGGTCAGCACCGACCGATCCCGACCGACTGCTGGCCGACGACGCCCCAGCCCTCCTCGAAAGTGACGCATGGGCCTGCTCGACGCGCTGATCCTGGGACTCGTCCAGGGTCTGACCGAATTCCTCCCCATCTCCTCCAGCGCCCACCTCCGGATCGTCAGCGAGCTGCTGCCCGGTCTCGGCGGCCGCGACACCGGAGCCGCTTTCACCGCGATCACGCAGCTGGGCACCGAGACCGCCGTCATCATCTACTTCTGGCGCGACATCGTGCGGATCGTGTCGCACTGGGCGCGCTCCCTCGTCGGCCGGATCCCGCGCTCGGACCCGGACGCCCGCATGGGCTGGCTCATCATCCTGGGCAGCCTTCCGATCATCGTCCTCGGCCTCGTCTTCCAGGACGCGATCGAGACGACCCTCCGCTCTCTGTGGGTGGTGGCCACCACCCTCATCCTCTTCGGCATCCTGCTCGGCATCGCCGACGCGGTCGGCGCGAAGAAGCGCCGCCTGCGCGACCTGGGCGTCCGCGACGGCCTGATCTTCGGAGGCGCGCAGGCACTCGCCCTGATCCCCGGCGTCTCGCGCTCGGGAGGCACCATCACCGCGGGCCTCTTCCTCGGCTACGAGCGCAAGGCGGCGGCGCGCTACTCCTTCCTCCTCGCGATCCCCGCGGTGTTCGGCAGCGGTCTCTACCAGCTGTACAAGAGCATCAGCGACCCGGTCGTGCTCCCGAACCAGGTCCAGGTCGGCGGCCTCGAGACCCTCGTGGCGACCATCGTCGCGTTCGTGGTCGGCTTCGTCGTGATCGCGTTCTTCATGAGCTACATCTCCCGCCGCAGCTTCCTCCCGTTCGTCGTGTACCGCATCGTCCTCGGCGTCGTCCTCATGGTCGCGCTCGCCACCGGCCTGATCGCCGCCTAGATGCGCGCCTGGACCGCCGCCGCCGTCCCCGCCCTGCCCGGCCGGGGGAGCGCACCGCGCCTGCACGACACCGCGACCGCCGGCCCCGTCGAGCTCGACGCGCCCAGCGGAGTCGCGAGCCTCTACGTCTGCGGCATCACGCCCTACGACGCCACCCACCTCGGGCACGCGTCGACCTACCTCGCCTTCGACACGGTCCAGCGCGTCTGGCTCGACGCGGGCTACACGGTCGAGTACGCCCAGAACGTGACCGACGTCGACGACCCGCTGCTCGAGCGTGCGACGGCCACCGGCGTCGACTGGCGCGACCTCGCCGAGGAGCAGGTCGAGCTGTTCCGCCGCGACATGGCCGCCCTGCGCGTCCTGCCTCCGCAGCACTACGTCGGAGTCGCCGAGACCGTGGATCCCATCGCGGAGGCGGTCGCCCGCCTGGAGCGCGACGGCGTCGCCTACCGCGTCGCTGCTCCGGACGCGGCGGAGGAGGGTGCGAGCGACCTCTACTACGACATCGCCGCGGCCGAGAGCGCCGTCTGGCACCTGGGCAGCGAGAGCCGGCTCGACGCGGAGTCGATGGCCCGCTTCTCGGCGCTGCGCGGGGGCGACCCGGAGCGCGCCGGCAAGCGCGACCCCCTCGATCCGCTGCTCTGGCGGGCCGAGCGCGCCGGCGAGCCCGCCTGGGACGCCGAGGTCGGCCGCGGCCGTCCGGGCTGGCACATCGAGTGCTCGGTGATCGCCCTCGACCGGCTCGGACCCGAGTTCACCCTGCAGGGCGGCGGGAGCGACCTGGTCTTCCCGCACCACGAGTTCAGCGCCGGCCACGCCGCTTCGCTGTCCGGCCTTCCTCTGGCCCGCGCCTACGCTCACGCCGGGATGGTCGCCTACCAGGGCGAGAAGATGAGCAAGTCGCTCGGGAACCTGGTGCTGGTCTCACGTCTGCGGAGCGAGGGCGCGGACCCGCGGGCGATCCGCCTCGCGCTCCTCGCGCACCACTACCGCTCCGACTGGGAGTGGCTGCCCGAGGACCTGCCGTCGGCCGAGGCGCGCCTGGCGCGCTGGGAGGCGGCCCTCGCCGCCGTGGGACCGCGCTCGGCGCTCGAGGTGCTGGCGCAGCTGCGCGAGGCGCTGGCCGACGACCTCGGCACTCCGGCCGCCCTCGCCGTCGTCGACGCCGCACTGACCGAGGGCGTGGACGACCCGTCGCTCCTGCGCGACGCGGTCGACGCCCTGCTCGGGGTGCGCCCGGCCTGAACCCCGTCAGGCTCGAGTCCCGTAAGCCTCGAGTGCCGGACGGCGCGAGTCCTGTCAGGGGCGGGTCCCGTCAGGGCGGCCGGGAGGGGCATCGGCCGGCAGCGGTCCCGTGATCGACGACCGTCTCGGACGAGCGGGCGCCGGCGGAGGCTACGGCCGCCAGGGCTCCTCGCCGGAGCGGCCGTCGCCGCGGCGGCGCAGGTAGCGCTCGAACTCCTGGGCGATCGCCTCGCCGCTCGCCTCGGGCGAGTCGACGGTGTCGCGCGCCTGCTCGAGCTGGGCGATGTACGACGCCATCTCCTCGTCCTCGGCGGCGAGGGCGTCGATGCCGCGCTCCCACTCCTCCGCCTCCTCGACGAGGTCGCCGCGGGGGATCGCCAGGCCGACGACCTCCTCGAGCTTCTCGAGCAGCGCCAGCATCGCCTTGGGCGAGGGCGCGTTGTGCACGTAGTGCGGGACGGAGGCCCAGATCGAGACGGCGGGGATGCCGACCTTCTGCGCGGCCTCGCCGATCACGCTGAGGATGCCGACCGGCCCCTCGTAGCTGGAGCGCTCGAGCTCGAAGGAGCTCCGCAGCTCCGCGTTCTCGCTCGAGGCGAAGATCGAGATCGGCCGGGTGTGCGGGACGTCGGCGAGCATCGCGCCGAGGAAGACGACGGCGGAGATGTCGATCGCGAGCATGGCGTCGACGACCTCGGCCGCGAAGCTCTTCCAGCTGCGCGAGGGCTCGGTGCCGATCATGAGGTACAGCGCGCTCTCGGCGTCGACCGAGGTGTCGGCCGGGCCGAAGATCTGGGTGCCGGGCCAGGCGAGGCTGCGGCGGCCGTCCTCGCCGATCGAGAGCATGGGGCGGGTGTACTGGAAGTCGTAGTACTGCTCGGCGTCGACGGCGAAGAGGGGCACGTACTCCCCGGCGTCCTTGACCAGCCGCAGCGCGCCGCTGGCGGCGTCCCCGGCGTCGTTCCAGCCCTCGAAGGCCACGACCAGGACGTTCCCCGTGATCACGTTCATAGGCAGGATCTCCGCGTTCGGCTCGATGTGCGGGGAGCGCACACCGCGCCTGTCCCTCCGTCCAGGATAGGACCGCCCCCGGCCCCGCCCGTCCCGTCCGGCGGGATCGGCCGCGCTGTTCGCTCTCGGCCCGCGGCCGGGGAGGGGCGCGGCCCTGCCGGTACCATGGTCGCTCGTGACTCCCGAGACCTCCGCCCGGCCGCTGTCCTCCGAGCCGCTCGGAGGAGCGTCCGCCCCCGCCGCCGTCCTCTGGGACATGGACGGGACGCTCGTCGACACCGAGCCGTACTGGATGGCGTCGGAGCACGCGCTCGTCTCCTCCTTCGGCGGAGTGTGGACCCACGAGGACGCGATGGGACTCGTCGGCTCGGGCCTGCCCGCCGCCGCCCGCATCCTGCAGGGCAAGGGCGTCGACCTCTCCGTCGACGCGATCATCGACCGGATGACCGACGAGGTCGTCGACCAGCTGGCCGTGAGCATCCCGTGGCGACCGGGCGCGCTCGAGCTGCTGCGCGCGGTGTCCGAGGCGGGTGTGCCGCAGGCGCTGGTCACGATGTCGATCTCGCGGATGGCCGCGGCCGTCGTGGACCGGATCCCGTTCCCCGCCTTCGCCGCCGTCGTCAGCGGCGACATGGTCGAGCGCAGCAAGCCCCACCCCGAGGCGTACCTCCTCGCCGCGAGCACCCTCGGTGTCGACATCACCGCATGCGTCGCGATCGAGGACTCCCTCACGGGCCTCGGCGCGGCCGTCGCCTCCGGAGCCGCGGCGATCGGCGTCCCGCACCAGCTGGAGCTGGATCCCGCCGCCCCCTACGCCCTCTGGCCCACTCTCGCGGGCCGCACCGTCGCGGACCTCGCGACGTTGTCCTCCGAGCACCGCGGCTCCGGCCCGGCCACGACCGAGACGGAGGCCCGCCGATGACCGGTGAGGCACTGCAGCATTCCGGACCCTTCCGCGCGGGGGACCGCGTCCAGCTGACGGGACCCAAGGGGCGGATGAACACCATCACGCTCGTTCCCGGCAAGGTGTTCCACACGCACCGGGGCGGCATCGAGCACGACACGGTGATCGGGCTGCCCGACGGCTCGGTGGTGACCAACACCGTCGGCGTCGAGCACCTCGCGCTGCGCCCTCTCCTCGCCGACTTCGTGATGTCGATGCCCCGCGGCGCGGCGATCGTGTACCCGAAGGACGCGGCCCAGATCCTCGCCCTCGCCGACGTCTTCCCCGGCGCCCGCGTGGTCGAGGCCGGTGTCGGCTCCGGCGCGCTCTCGCTCTGGCTGCTGCGGGCGGTCGGTCCGACCGGCCGGCTGTCGTCGTTCGAGCGGCGCGAGGAGTTCGCGGATGTCGCACGGGCGAACATCGAGACCTTCCTCGGCTACACGCCCGACAACTGGAGCGTCACCGTCGGCGACCTCGTCGAGGCGCTGCCCGGCACGGTCCCGTCCGGCGAGGCCGACCGCGTCGTGCTCGACATGCTCGCGCCCTGGGAGTGCCTCGACGTCGCCGCCGACGCTCTCACGCCCGGCGGAGTACTCCTCTGCTACGTGGCCACCGTCACGCAGCTCTCGCGGACGGCGGAGGCGATCCGCGCCTCGGGCCTGTTCACGAACCCGTCGTCGAACGAGACCATGGTCCGCGGCTGGCACGTCGAGGGCCTCGCGGTCCGGCCGGACCACCGGATGATCGGCCACACCGGCTTCCTCATCACCGCTCGCCGGCTCGCTCCGGACACCGTGCTCCCCGAGCTCAAGCGTCGCCCGTCGAAGACGGACTTCAGCGACGAGGACGTGGAGGCCTGGACCCCCGGCGCGCTCGGCGAGCGCGCCGTGAGCCCCAAGAGCCTGCGCAAGCGGGTCCGCGAGTCCGCCACCAGCGCCGAGCTCTCCCGGGCCCGCGGGTTCGGCGAGGAGACCGCGGAGCCCGACGACGAGGGCATCCTCTAAGCTGTTCCCGGCCTCCGGGCCGTCTCCACCTCGGGCGTCACCGCTCCCCTTCTCTCGAATCGAGGACCCGTGCGCAGGACCACCGCGCTCATCGCCGGCATCGGCATCGTCGCCGCTCTCACCGGATGCACCGCGTCCTCCTCGCAGGCGGACTGCGACGCTCCGTTCTCCTCCGGCGACTCCTCGGCGGCGGTCAGCGCCACGGGCGACTTCGGAGCGAAGCCGGACGTCAGCGTCCCGACGCCGCTGAAGGCGGACGGCACGCAGGTCAGCACCCTCATCGAGGGCTCGGGCGCACCGCTCGAGAAGGGCCAGCTCGTCACCATCGACTACACCCTGGTCAACGGCGCGGACGGCACGGTCCTCGAGACCTCGCCCTACGACGGGTCGAGCACCGCCCGCTTCGGCGTCGGCGGAGCCGGGCTCGTCGGCCTGAACGAGGGCCTCCTCTGCACGCAGGTCGGCTCGCGCGTCGCCATCGCGATCGCCCCCGAGGACGGCTTCGGCCAGTCCTCGTCGCAGCTCGGCATCTCGGAGGACGACACGCTCGTGCTCGTCGCGGACGTCCGCGAGGCCTCGCTGGCCCGCGCGAACGGCGCCGCCCAGCCCGGGCCCGACGGCTTCCCGACGGTGACGCTCGGCGACGACGGACGCCCGGGGCTCGCGAAGCCCTCGGGCGACGCACCGTCCGACCTCCGCATCGCCCAGCTCAAGAAGGGCGACGGCGACGTCGTCGCCGAGGGCGACCAGGTCGTCGTGGCCTACACCGGCTGGCAGTGGAGCGACGGGAAGGTGTTCGACTCCAGCTGGGAGAAGGGCGCTCCCGCCGTGTTCACTGCCGCCGACGGCTCGACCACCCAGGGCGGAGTCATCGCCGGATTCGCCGAAGCCCTCATCGGCCAGCCCGTCGGATCCCAGGTCATCGCGGTCATCCCGCCGGACCTGGGCTACGGCGACCAGGGCTCCCCTCAGGGCGGGATCCCCGGCGGCGCGACGCTGATCTTCGTCGCCGACATCCTCGGAAAGGTCTGACCGGGCCCGGCCCTAGACTGGAGGGCGTGCCTTCCGACGCCCCGTCCTCGAGCCGCGTCCCGGCCGAGGAGCGTCTGTTCAACCTCGTGCTCGCGCTCGTCGCGGCCGAGAACGGACTGACGAAGGCCGACGTCCTCTCCACAGTGCAGGGCTACCGGCAGCGGGTGGGCCGGGGCGACCGGACCTCGCTCGAGCGCCAGTTCGAGCGCGACAAGGACGACCTGCGCGAGCTGGGCATCCCGATCGAGACGGTCGATGCCCCGGGCGATCCGGGCAACACCCAGACCGTCCGGTACCGCATCGCGAAGCGCAGCTACGACCTCCCGGCCGACCTGACCTTCGATCCGGAGGAGCTCGCGCTGCTCCGCCTGGCCGGGGCGGTCTGGCGCGAGGGGACGCTCTCGGCGGAGTCGCGGCGCGCGCTGATCAAGCTGCGCTCGATCGGGGTCGAGTCCGTCGACCCCGTCATCGGCATCAGCCCCTCGATCCGGGTCCGCGAGGCCTCGTTCGAGCCGCTCAACGCCGCGCTCGACCGCGGCCAGGTCGTCCGCTTCCCCTACCTGAAGCCCGGCGGCGAGGAGCCGCGCATGCGCACCGTGCAGCCCCGCGCCCTGGTGAACCACCAGGGGCGCTGGCACCTCCACGGCTGGGACGAGGGCGCCGAGGGCACGCGGACCTTCCTCCTGTCGCGGATCGTCGGGCCGGTCGCGTCCACCGGCCGCACCGCGCCTCCCGCGGAGGGGGACCACGCGGCGACCGCTCTCGCCCAGCTCGACGAGATCCTGCAGCGCAACAGCGCGCTCCTGCGCGTCGCCCCCGACTCCGACGCCGCCCTCCGTCTCGGCGGGCGTGCCGAGGCCGAGGGCGAGGGCCAGGGCCTGCTGCGCCTGCACTACACCGACCCGGACGTGCTCGCGGACGAGCTCGCCGGTCACGGTCCCGAGGTGCGGGTGCTCGAGCCGGAGGAGCTCCGCCGCCGCGTCCTCGACCGCCTCCGCCGCACCCTGGACGACCATGGAGGGGATCCCCGTGGCTAGACCCCGCTCCCTGCAGGCGCGCGACCGCCTGGCCGTCCTCCTCTCCCTCGTTCCCTACCTGCTCGACCGGGGCCGCGTCTCCGTCGCCGAGGTCGCCGCGCACTTCGAGATCCCGGAGGAGGAGGTGCGCCGCGCGGTGCGCCTCATCGCCGTCTCGGGCATCCCCGGCGAGACCGCGCAGTACCAGGCGAACGACCTCTTCGACATCGGCTGGGACGACTTCGAGGAGAACGACCACGTCGTCCTCACCCACCAGGTCGCGATCGACGACTCGCCGAGGTTCTCGGCGCGGGAGGCCGCCGCCCTCATCGCCGGCATGCAGTACCTCGCAGCGCTGCCCGAGAACCAGGGCAACGACCGGATCGCCTCGCTGATGGGGAAGCTCGCACGCGGCGCCTCCTCGGCCCCGAGCGCGGTCGCGGTCTCGCGCGGCACGGGCGCGGACAGCGCTGTGGCGCTCCTGCGGACAGCGATGGGCTCGGCGACGCAGGTCGCTTTCGACTACCGCAGCGCCCGCGGCGAGACCGAGTCCCGGCTCGTCGACCCCTTCGTGCTCGAATCGGTCGATCGGGACTGGTACCTGCGCGGATGGGACCACCTCCGCGAGGGCGTCAGGACGTTCCGGGTCGACAGGATGCGCTCCCTCCGCGACACGGGGACGCCGATCGTCCGGCGCCGCAACGAGGTGACCCTCTCGGAACGGCTCTTCGAGGCCTCCGCCTCCGATCTCGTCGTGGACCTGCGCGTCGCCCCCAGCGCCGTCGTGCTGCTGGGCGACTACGCGGCCGACGCCGAGTTCCCCGATCCCGTGCCGGGGGAGGAGGACCACGGTGTCCTCGTCCGTCTCCGCGTCGCCCATCTGGAGGGATTGACGCGCCTGGTGGCGTCGTTGGCGGGTCTCGTCACCGTGGTGGCACCCCCCGAGGCGCGCACCGCGGTCGCGCTCTGGGCGGCCTCCGCGCTCGCCGCGAACGAGGGGGAGCCGTCGTGACCTGGTGGTCGTGGATCCTGATCTGGCTCGGCCTCGCGCTGGGCGCTCTGGCGATGCTGGTCCTCTTCGCCCTCTCCTACTGGCGCAAGGGGAAGGTGCTCCTCGGACAGCTGTCCGAGGTCACCGCGAAACTCGAGACACTGAGTCCTGGAATGACGGACGACCTGCCGCCCCGGCCGTCCTCGTCGCTGTTCGCCGATCGCGACGACGTGAGGCGTGCGCACGAGGGCCGGCGTGACGCACGTCGCGACAGGATCGATCTCCGCCGGTCAGAACGGGTCGAACAGGGTAAGCTCCTCGTACACCGCAACCGACAAGTGAAGTGAGTCTGCAATGTTCGCTGGCCTCCAGGGGTGGCACCTCCTCATCATCCTCGCCGTGATCCTCCTCCTGTTCGGTGCGCCCAAGCTCCCGCAGCTGGCCCGCAGTGTCGGGCAGTCGATGCGGATCTTCAAGAGCGAGGTCAAGACCATGAAGGACGAGGACGGCACCGAGCGCCGTGAGTCGACCGAGGGGACCACCGGCACCGTCGCCGGATCCACCGGCACGACCACCGGCACCGGCACCACCACGCCGCCCGAGTCCCCGCTCAAGTAATGACGTCCGTGGCACCGAAGAAGCCACGGACGAAGCGGACGAAGAACCCCGACGGGCGCATGTCGCTCGGGGCGCACCTCGTCGAGCTTCGCAACAGGCTCTTCAAGTCGGCGATCGCGATCGTCATCGCGTGCGTCGCGGGGTGGTTCGTCTCGGAGTGGGTCTTCGAGGCCCTCAAGGCTCCGATCTCCGAGGTGGCCTCCACCCAGGGCAAGGAGGCGATCCTCAACTTCCCGACGATCGCCGGTGCCTTCGACCTGCGGCTGCAGATCGCCATCACGGTGGGCATCGTCCTGGCAAGCCCGGTCTGGCTGTACCAGATCTGGGCGTTCCTCGTCCCGGGCCTGACCCGCAAGGAGATGCGGTACGGCCTCGGCTTCATCCTCACCGCCATCCCGCTGTTCTTCGCGGGCTGCGCGGCCGGCTGGTTCGTGTTCCCGCACATCGTGGAGCTCCTGACGAGCTTCACCGGCAGCAACGCGGCGAGCTTCCTCGACGCCAAGATCTACTACGAGTTCGTTCTCAAGCTCGTGCTGGTCGTCGGCATCGCCTTCGTGCTGCCCGTCTTCCTGGTGCTCCTCAACTTCCTCGGCATCCTCCCCGGCATGCTGATCCTCAAGTCGTGGCGCATCGCGATCATGGCGATCGTGCTCTTCACGGCGATCGCGACCCCCGCGGCCGACCCGATCTCGATGTTCCTCCTGGCCATCCCGATCATCTTCCTGTTCTTCCTCGCCTGCGGGATCGCGATCCTGCACGACCGGCGCGCCGCCAAGCGCCAGCTGGTGTTTGACGGCAGCCCCTCCGATCTGCCCGCGTGACCGGACCGTCTCCCGCCGAGCGGTTCGCCGCGTTCCGGACGCGCCAGGGCCACGCGAGGGTCGAGGCGTTCCGCTCGACCCTCGCGTTCGACCTCGACCCCTTCCAGTACGAGGCCTGCAGCGCGCTCGACGACGGCCACAGCGTCCTCGTCGCCGCGCCCACCGGCGCCGGCAAGACCGCGGTGGCCGAGTTCGCGATCCACCTGGCCATGCAGGACCCGACGGCCAAGGTCTTCTACACGACGCCGATGAAGGCGCTGAGCAACCAGAAGTTCCAGGAGTTCGTCGAGGACTACGGAGCCTCCGAGGTCGGCCTGCTGACCGGCGACTCGAACGTCAACGCGCGCGCCCGCATCGTCGTGATGACGACCGAGGTGCTGCGCAACATGCTGTACGCCGACTCGGACCTCCTGCGCGACCTCGCCTACGTCGTGATGGACGAGGTGCACTACCTCGCCGACCGCTTCCGCGGCGCCGTCTGGGAGGAGGTCATCATCCACCTCCCGCAGCGCGTGCGGCTGGTCTCGCTCAGCGCGACCGTGTCGAACGCCGAGGAGTTCGGCGACTGGCTCCAGACCGTCCGGGGCGAGACCGAGGTCATCGTCTCCGAGGAGCGGCCCGTCCCGCTCGACCAGCACGTCCTGGTGGGCGGCAAGCTGGTCGACCTCTTCGACTCCTCCGGTCGGGCGGCGACGAACCGGGTGAACCCCGAGCTCGCCCGCATGGCCCAGGGCGGCTCCCGGGTCGAGCGCGGCGGCAGGGGCGGCCGCAACGGCCGAGGCGGTCGCGGCCGCTACCCGGAGCAGCGCAGCGAGGAGCTCGTGCTGCGCTCGGAGGTCGTCGAGATCCTCCGCGGCAAGAACCTCCTCCCCGCGATCTTCTTCGTCTTCAGCCGTGCGGGCTGCGACCAGGCCGTGCGCCAGGTGCTGCGGTCGGGCGTGCGCCTCACCGAGCGCCACGAGCGCGACGAGATCCGCGCGATCGTCGAGGAGCGGTGCCGGACGATCCGCGACGAGGACCTCGCGGTGCTCGGCTACTGGGAGTGGCTCGACGGACTCCAGCGGGGCGTCGCCGCGCACCACGCCGGGATGCTCCCCGCCTTTAAGGAGGTCGTCGAGGAGCTGTTCCTGCGCCGGCTCGTGCGCGTGGTCTTCGCGACCGAGACGCTCGCGCTCGGCATCAACATGCCGGCCCGCACGGTCGTCCTCGAGAAGCTCGAGAAGTTCAACGGCGAGGCGCGCGTCCCGATCACACCGGGGGAGTACACCCAGCTCACCGGCCGGGCGGGCCGACGCGGCATCGACGTCGAGGGCCACTCGGTGATCCAGTGGCGCGGCGGGATGGACCCTCAGGCGGTCGCGTCCCTCGCCTCCCGGCGGACCTACCCGCTCAACTCCAGCTTCCGCCCCAGCTACAACATGGCCGCGAACCTGATCGAGCAGTTCGGGCGGGTGCGCACGCGCGAGATCCTCGAGTCGTCGTTCGCGCAGTTCCAGGCCGACCGGTCCGTCGTCGATCTCGCCCGCCGGGTCCGCCAGCAGGAGGAGTCGATGGCGGGCTACGTCACGGCGATGCAGTGCCACCTGGGCGACTTCGAGCAGTACGCGGCGATCCGCCGTGAGATCGGCGACCTCGAGCGCCGGGGCGCGGTGCGCGGCGAGTCGGCCTCCCACGCCGAGCGCGAGAAGCGCCAGGGACAGCTCACGAGCCTGCGGCGTCGGATGAAGGCGCACCCGTGCCACGCCTGCTCCGACCGCGAGCAGCACGCGCGCTGGGCCGAGCGCTGGTGGAAGCTGCGCCGCGAGACCGACGAGATCGAGCGCCAGATCCGCTCGCGCACCGGCGCCGTCGCCCGCATCTTCGACCACATCACGGACGTGCTGCTCGAGCTCGGCTACTTCCGCCGGGACGAGGTCGGCGAGCTCTCGCTGACGCCCAACGGTCGCACGCTCCGCCGGATCTACGGGGAGCGGGACCTGCTCGTCGCCGAGTGCCTCCGGAAGCAGGCGTGGACGGAGCTCGATCCGGCCGGCCTCGCGGCGATGGCGTGCTGCCTGGTCTTCGAGCCGCGACGCGAGGAGGGGACGCTCGGCGAGCAGTTCCTGCCCCGCGGCGCGTTCCCCGAGGCGCTGGAGAGGACCCAGCTTCTGTGGGCCCGGCTCGACGACGTCGAGCGGGAGCACCGCCTGCCGGGCAGCAACCCGATCTCGACGAGCCTGGCGCTGTCGATGAACATGTGGGCCAAGGGCATGCCGCTCGACATGGTGCTCCGCGAGTCCGACATGGCCGCCGGCGACTTCGTGCGCTGGGCGAAGCAGACCATCGACCTCCTCGACCAGCTCTCCGTCGTCGCCGAGGGCAAGGTCGGCCGCGCGGCCCGGACCGCCCTCGACCTGGTCCGCCGCGGCATCGTCGCGTACTCGACGGTCGCATGACGCCGATCGCTCCTCCGCCCGACGGGCGGACCGTTCCGCTGTGGGTGGCGCTGCCCCTCGCCGCCCTCGGCGGCGCCGTGCTCGACCGCGGCTTCCCCGACTCCGACGTCTGGCCGCTGGCGATCGTGGGCGCCGCGGCGATCCTGTTCGCGCTGGGGGGGCGCGGCTTCTGGAGCGGAAGCCTCGTCGGCCTCGTCGGCGGAGCGGTCTTCTGGGGCGTCCACATCGAGTGGCTGACCCTCTACCTCGGCCCGGTCCCGTGGGCGGCCCTCGCCGGCCTGCAGGCGATCTTCTTCGCGCTCTCCGCGGGGCTGATGGCGGTCGTCTCCACGCGCGGCCACCGCGTCTGGACGGGACCGCTCGGCCGGATGGTCGGCCTCCCCGCCCTCCTTGCGGCGCTCTGGATCGGGCGCGAGTCGATCACCAGCGTCTGGCCCTACGGCGGCTTCGCCTGGGGCCGCCTCGCGATCTCGCAGTCCCTCGGCCCGCTCGCCGGTCTCGCGGCGTGGATCGGCTTCGCCGGCCTCGGCTTCGTGGTGGCGTTCCTCGCGGCCGTGCTCGCGCAGGCCGTCCGCGAGATGTCCGTCCCGGCCTCCTCTCGCGTCAGCGCCCTCGCGGGCTTCGCGATCGTGGCGCTGGTGTTCCCCGCCTGGCCGGCACCGACGGAGGGCACGACCCGGATCGCCGCCGTCCAGGGCGACTCCGATGCGGGCCTGTTCTCGCAGAGCTACCGCGGGCAGATCCTCGAGGACCACACCTCGGCGACGCTGCCGATCCTCGATCAGGACGTCGACATGGTGGTGTGGCCCGAGAACGGCGTCGACATCGATCCGACCCGGAACGCCCGGTCGGCCGCCGTCCTCGACTACCTCAGCCGGACGATGGACGCGCCGTTCGTCGTGGGCACGATCACGAACCCCTCGGACGACGTCTTCTACAACAGCTCGCTGCTCTGGAAGGCGGGGGAGGGGGCGACGCAGGTCTACGACAAGGTGCATCCCGTCCCGTTCGCCGAGTACATGCCGGACCGCGCGTTCTGGCGGATGTTCGCTCCGGACCTGGTCGACCTGGTGAGCCGGGACTACTCGATCGGCACCCGTCCCAACGTCTTCGACGTGAACGGCGTCCTCGCAGGCATCGCGATCTGCTTCGACATCTCGGACGACGCGCTGACGAACGCGATGGTCGACGGGGGAGCCCAGGTCATCCTCGGGCAGACCAACAACGCCGACTTCGGCCGGACGGACGAGAGCGTCCAGCAGCTCGCCATCGCTCGCCTGCGGGCCATCGAGACCGGGCGCAGCGTGGTCAACATCTCGACCGTCGGGACGAGTGCGATCATCGGGCCGGACGGCGCGACGATCGACTCCCTGACATGGTTCGAGCCGGGTGCCATGGTGGACGAGGTCCCCCTCAGCTCCACCACGACCCCGGCTCTGGTGTGGGCGCGAGACCTCGGCTGGTACTTCCTGGCCGCCGGTCTCATCGGCATGGTCTCGTTCGTCCTCAGGACGCGCGAGCCGCGACGCCGTTCCCGCTGACCGGCGCTACGCGCCGATCTTGTGCTCGCCGCGCCTGGCGCGCAGATAGGCGAGCCGCTCCTCGAGCAGCTCCTCCAGCTCCGCGCGGGTCCGGCGCTCGAGCAGCATGTCCCAGTGGGTGCGCGGAGCCTTCTGCTCGCCCTTGTCCACGACGACCGGCTTCGAGTCCACCATCAGAGTGGCCTCGTGACCGCAGGAGCGGCACTCCCAGGTCTCCGGTGCTTCCGCGTCGGCCGAGAACACCATGTCGGTGTCGTGGCCGCAGTTCGCGCAGTGGTACTCGTACGTCGATCGCGGGGAGAAGACGACGCCTTCTTCGCTCTGCAGGCTCTGGGATCCGAGCCGCATTCCTCGCAAGCTTCGATCTGCCATTGTGTGGTCTCCTCTCGCTGTGCTTCCCCAGTGTCAACGTCGTACCTGGAGGTGGTCTTCCCGTCCCTGCCATTGCCAGAGAATCCTCAGGTCGGAGGCGTATTCCGCGGTTCCTGAGGGCGTGGCTGACGGGCGCTGAGGAAGGCGTCGACGGCCGCTCGGGCGAGGTCGGTGCGGTCGGTCACGAGTCCGTCGATCCCGAGCGCGAGGAGCTGCTCCATCCGCTCCGGATCGTCGATGGTCCAGAGGTGGATCTCGCAGCCGGTCACCCGCAGCCGGGCGAGGATCCGCGGCTCGGCGACGCGGAGGCCGAGCGCGCGCTCGGGCACCTGGAGCGCGTCGATGCCGCGGAGAGCGAGACGCACGGGGAGGGCGGCGCCGAGGTGGGCGGCGACCAGGGCGACGACGAAGCGGACCGCCGACGCCGAGGTCGCGGCGCCGGGAAGACGGCGGAGGGCCGCTGCTCGACGGATCTCGGAGAACGAGGTGATCAGGACGCGCTCCGCGTCGGCGGCGCCGGACACCGCCGCGACGACCGGGTCGATCGCGTCCCGCGACTTCACGTCGGTGTTGAAGCGCGCGCGGGGGAGTGCGGCGAGGGCCTGCTCGAGAGAGGCGAGCCGGGCGCCGCCGGCCAGTCGGAGGTCGGCGAGCTCCTCCCACCGGGTGGCGGCGACGACGTGGCGGCGGCCGGAGCGGTCGATCACCTCGGCGTCGTGGACGAGCACGGCGACCCCGTCGAGGGAGGCGCGCGCGTCCGTCTCGAGGAGGTCCGCACCTGCGGCGAGGGCGCGCTCGAAGGCGGCGAGCGCGTTGCCCTCGGCCTGCGGGCCGAACCCGCGATGCGCGATCACCCGAGGGGTCGGCCCGCTCAGGGCGAGGGGTCGCTCAGGGATGCGCATCGCGGACCGGGTCCGTGGCTAGACGGCCGGCGGCGGGGGAGTGGGCGCCGAGCCGAGGGCTCCGTCGGTCATCGCGGGCGCCACGGGGGCGGACGTGTCGGATCCGGGCTCGACAGGAGTGGAGCCGACGGACCCGGATGCGGCAGGCGCGGACGCCGCAGGCGCCGACGGGGGTGCCGCATCCTGCGGGCGGACCGCCGGGGCGGACTGGCCGCGCTGGCCGAGCGCGCCTCCGATGCCCTTCAGCGCCTCGGTGAGCTCGCTCGGGATGACCCAGAGCTTGTTCGCGCTGCCCTCGGCGATCTTGGGGAGTGTCTGGAGGTACTGGTACGCGAGGAGCTCGCTGTCGGGGCGGCCCTCGTGGATGGCGTGGAAGACGGTGGTGATCGCCTTGGCCTCACCCTCGGCCCGCAGGACCGCCGCCTTCGCCTGGCCCTCCGCAGCGAGGATCGCGGCCTGGCGCTGACCCTCGGCGTTCAGGATCTGGGACTGCTTGGTGCCCTCGGCGGTGAGGATCACGGCTCGACGGTCGCGCTCGGCGCGCATCTGCTTCTCCATCGAGTCCTGGATGGAGAGGGGCGGGTCGATGGCCTTGAGCTCCACGCGTCCGACGCGGATGCCCCACTTGCCGGTGGCCTCGTCGAGGACGATGCGCAGCTGCCCGTTGATGTTGTCGCGGGAGGTCAGCGCCTCCTCGAGGTTCAGGCCGCCGACGACGTTGCGCAGCGTGGTGGTGGTCAGCTGCTCGACCGCACCGAGGTAGTTGGCGATCTCGTAGGTCGCCGCCCGGGCGTCCGTCACCTGGAAGTAGACGACCGTGTCGATCGAGACGACGAGGTTGTCCTCCGTGATCACGGGCTGGGGCGGGAACGAGACGACCTGCTCGCGCAGATCGATCAGCGGGCGGACCCGGTCGATGAACGGCACGACGAGATTGAGGCCCGGCAGCAGGGTCTTGTGGTACTTGCCGAGGCGCTCCACGACCCCGGCGGTGGCCTGGGGGATGATGCGGACCGCTCGGAAGAGGACGACCAGGGCGAAGAGGACGACGGCGGCGACGACGACGATCGTCACGACGGAGGACGGTGTCACGGTGTGCTCCTTTCGGCGGGGACGACGACCGCGGTCGCGCCCTCGATGGCGGTGACGACGACTCTCTCGCCGACTCCGAGTGTGCGGTCCTCGACGAGCGGGGACAGGCGGACGGTCCAGGTCTCACCGTTGGCGAGCTTGACCTGGCCGGCTCCGGGGCCGGCGAGGACGACGCTGCCGGAGAGCCCGAGGAGAGCGTCCGCTCCGCTGGGGGTGGGATCGCCGCCCCGTTTCAGCAGCCGCAGCAGCGGCGGCCGGACGGTGAACAGCAGGAGGGCGGCGAGGACGGCCGCGACGGGGACCTGGACCCAGAAGGGAGCCCCGACCAGCCCGGTCAGCAGTCCGCCTATGCTGCCGACGGCGAGCATCAGGAACGTGAACTCGAGAGTGATCATCTCGACGATCACGAAGATGAGGATCAGCGCGAGCCAGAGGATCCACGCGTACTGAGTGACAGCGTCCATGCTGTGTGCTCCTTCCCCTCGACGAGCATTCCCAGGCTATCAACGCCCCCCGGACGAGGGCTGGAAGAGGGGGTGCGACGACGATCTCGAGGCCCTTGGTAGACTCCTCCGTCGGGCTGTGGCCCGTCATCGTGCCCGATCCGGTCTCCGAGCCGGCGTTCTGGAGGAATACCCGTGTCCAATCCCCTCGCCCCCGGCTCCTTCGACGGCAAGCGCGCTCTCGTCACCGGGTCGTCCCGCGGCATCGGCGCCGACACGGTCCGCTACCTGGCCGAGGCCGGAGCCCGCGTCGTCGTCAACTACCGCTCGAAGGCGCCGCGCGCCGACAAGCTCGTCGCGCAGATCGTCGAGGCCGGCGGCACCGCCATCGCCGTCGGCGCCGATCTCACCGACGCCGACTCGCGCGCCGAGCTCTTCTCCCGCATCGAGAAGGAGTACGGAGGACTGGACGTGCTCGTCCTGAACGCCTCCGGCGGCATGGAGAGCAACATGGGGGAGGACTACGCGATGGTCCTGAACCGCGACTCGCAGGTCGCCGTGCTCGACGCGGCGCTGCCGCTGCTCTCCGAGGGCTCCCGTGTCGTGTTCGTCACGAGCCACCAGGCGCACTTCATCCGGACCACGCCCACGATGCCCGAGTACGAGCCCGTCGCGCTCTCCAAGCGCGCCGGCGAGGACGCCCTGCGCGAGCGGATCGGTGAGCTCGCCGAGCGCGGGATCGAGTTCGTCGTCGTCTCGGGCGACATGATCGAGGGCACCATCACCGCGACCCTGCTGGAGCGCGCGAACCCGGGCGCGATCAGCTCGCGTCGCGAGTCGGCCGGCAAGCTCTACAACGTGCAGGAGTTCGCGGCCGAGGTCGCTCTGGCGGCCGTCGAGCCGATCCCCGCGGACAACACCCGCCTCGTCGGCGACATCTCCGACTTCGCCTGATCGCCTTCGCGGAATGACCCCGGCGCGCGGGTCTGCGATCCTCGACGGATGACTCCGATGGACGGCAGCGGACCGGCATCGGGGGAGTCCGATGCCGTCGTGGGCGAAGTCCGTTCGTCGGCGGACACCGGGCGGCGTGAGCATCCTTCTCGATGCAGCCGCGGTGATGGTGAACCTGCGGGAGCGCTCGCAGTACCTCTGACGCTCGTTCCGGCGGGCGCCCGAGAGGACCAGGCCGACGACGGCGTCCGCGGCACGATGACCGTCGATCCGCAGCTGCGGCTGGTCACGCGCTTCGACACTCCGACCGAGACGTGCTGGTACGAGGACGTCGAGGCGTGGGTGTAGCCTTCGCCGATCCGCTGATGACGTTCCGGACCGTCGGGCGGCCTCAGTCCCGGTCCGTGCGGCCCTTCCGCCGTTATCCGATAATGCACATTATGTCAGTTCGACCGAAGTCCCGTTCTGCAGGGATGGCGATCGGCTCCCCTCAACGCTCCTGCGACAGGACGTCATCGATCGCCGCCGCGCTCCGATGGCAGACCGGGCGCTTCGACGGTGAGGCCTCGGATCACCGCGGCGACGACCATGCGCTGCGTGAGTTCGGCGCTGGTGTCCACGGGCCACTGGCTCACCGACCCGACGTGCGCCGCGACGACCGCCTTCGCCAGGACGGCGGACTCGACGGCGGGGACGCGGCCGTGCACGGCCGCGAGGGTGGCGAAGCGCTCGCCCAGCTCGCGCGAGACGCGGTCGTCGTCGATCATCATCCGCTCGGCGAACTCCGGGTCCGCGGCAGCGCGTGCCAGGAGCACCGACCGCAGGGAGAACCACTCGCGGCTGGACGGGAGCGCGTCGAGGAGGGAGCGGACGGCGCCGTCGAGGGTCGCCGCGCGGTGCTCCTCCTGCAGCTGGACGTCGAGGGCCTCCTGCAGGCTCCCCCACACTCTCGCGGCCTGCTCTTCGTGGAGTGCGAGGAAGAGCTGGTCGACACCGGCGAAGTTCGAGTAGAACGCGCCGCGGGTGAAGCCCGCCTGCGCGCAGATGTCCTCGACGCGCTGGCCGATGGTGCCCGTGCTCTCGAAGAGCTCGGCGGCCGCGGCGAGGAGACGTCGTCGCGTCTCGCTCCTCCGCCGGACCGGAGCCTGCTCGCCTGTGACCACACCCCCAGCCTATTCGGATCCTTGCGCTGAATGGGCCTTTTCAGTACGTTTCGTTTTCAATGCATACCGTATCGAAAACTGAAACGCCCGAACCTCGACGGCGACGGTCCCCGTGGCTGCCGACCGCAACCGTCGTGCTCATCGGGGCGGTCCTCGCCTGGCTGAACCGGGTGGAGTGGTGGGGGTGGCTCGTCGTCGCGGCGGCCGCGGTCCTGATCGCGGCCGTCTCGAGGAGCTGGCGGCACCGGCACTGGATGCTGCGTACGGCGGCCTGGGTCGCGTCCGCAGGGCTCGTCGGAGCCGTCGCGCTCGCCGCGGGTCCTCTCCCGGCGACGCGGACGCTCGCCGGTCCGCACACCGCCCCGGTCACGACCCGGCAGGGCGACGTCGTCGGTGTGCATGACGCCGCGGCCGGGGTCGACGCCTTCGCGGGGATCCCCTACGCCGCTCCCCCGGTCGGCCCGCTGCGTTGGGAGGCGCCCCGCCCGGCCCCGCAGCGGTCGGCGACCCTCGTGGCCGACGACTTCGGCCCCTCCGCCGTTCAGCCGGAGCCGACGTTCCTCTCCCGAGCGGCGACCCGCGTGCTCGACCTGCCGCTGGAGGAGACGCTCCTCGGCGGGTACGCGACGGACGAGGACAGCCTCCGCCTGAACATCTGGACGCCGGCCGGCGGGGCGGGCGACTCCAGCCCGGTCCTCGTCTACCTCCACGGCGGCGCGTTCGTCTCGGGGTCCGGCGCCCTCCCCGCCTACGACGGCGCGGCGCTCGCCTCCCGGGGCGCGGTGGTCGTCACCGTCGCCTACCGTCTGGGCGTCCTCGGTTTCCTCGCCGGTGATGTGCTCGGCGGCGGCACCCCGGGGAATCAGGGACTGCTCGACCAGGTCGCCGCTCTGCAGTGGGTGCAGGACAACATCGCCGCTTTCGGCGGGGACCCGGGGCGGGTGACGGTCGCCGGCCAGTCCGCCGGCTCCGGCAGCGCCTGCATCCTCGGGGCCTCGCCCCTCGCGGCCGGCCTCCTCCACGGGATCATCGGGGAGAGCGGAGGATGCCTGGGGTCGGCGGGAGATCGCGAGGCCGGCGACCTCTACGACGACGCCGCCACCGCACGGGAGGCGGCTGCGCGCCTGAGCGAGGCCCTCGGCGGGGCGAGCCTCGCCGAGATGAGAGCCCTGCCGGCCGAGCGCATCGTCGCGGCCGCCGCGGGCCTCTCGCAGCACTGGTGGCCCTCGATCGACGGCGTCGTCCTCCCCGACACGCCGCTCGCCGTCTACAAGGCCGGTCGGCAGAACGACGTCCCCCTCCTGCTTGGCAGCAACTCCGACGAGACCTCGCTCGATCTGCTGGGAGGCGTCGACTCGGATCCGGACGCCTACGAGCAGGAGGTGCGCCGGGAGCACGGAGACGACGCAGACCGATTCCTCGCGCTGTACCCGGGTGCCGTCGAGGATCAGGTCGTCGACTCCCGGCTGCGCGCCGGCAGTGACCGGACGATGACCGCCCCGATGCGGCTCTGGGCGCTGACGGCCGCCCGGACCGGGCGGGCGGGCGTCCACGCCTACATCTTCACGCGCACTCCCCCGGAGAGCGGACTCGAGCGGTTCGGCGCGTACCACGGCGCCGAGGTGATGTACGCGTACGGGAACCTCGGGGCGGACGGCGACGCCGACTACACGGACGTCGACCGCCGGCTCGAGCAGGAGATGACCGCGCGCTGGCTCGCGTTCGTCTCCCACGGCGATCCGGACGCCGCCGGCCGCGAGCGGTGGCCGGCCGTCCAGGAGGATCCGGACAGCGTGCTCGAGTTCGGCGACGTCGTCCGGGTCGCCGGGCGCCCGTCCCCCGGCGCGGTCGACTTCTGGCTCGCGGGGACGGGCTGACGCGGGGCGCTCCTCCCGGCGGAACCCTCCGGTCAGCGGGGAGCCTCCGCTCAGAGCTGCCCGACGAGGTGCGCCTGCCGGCCGT
The DNA here is from genome assembly GCF_002932165.1 of Rathayibacter sp. AY1F8. Taxonomy (NCBI): domain Bacteria; kingdom Bacillati; phylum Actinomycetota; class Actinomycetes; order Micrococcales; family Microbacteriaceae; genus Rathayibacter; species Rathayibacter sp. AY1F8. Next base: position 66,746 of record NZ_PSVB01000008.1, on the reverse strand, counting down.
CGCGCGCGAAGACCGGGATGACGGCCAGCGGCGCGTCGGCGGCGATCCACTGCCCGCCCTCGTGCTCGGCGCCCGTCGAGAGCTCCGTCCAGCGCGCCCCGGCGGGCAGGTAGACCCGTCGGGAGACGTCTCCGGCGTGCGTGACCGGAGCCACCAGCAGGTCCGAGCCGAAGAGGTACTGGTCGGCCAGATCCCAGGCCTCCGGGTCCCCCGGGAACTCGTGGAACACCGCGCGCAGCACGGGCTGGCCCAGCTCGTGCGCCTCCCGCATCGCCTCGCGCGTGTACGGGCGCAGGGTCTCGCGCAGATGCAGCAGGCGGGTGAGGATCGGCGTGGCCTCCTCGCCGAAGCTCCACACCTCGTTCGCGGCTCCGGTCGCGGCGCGGCGGCTCCCGTCGGCGGCCGTGACCGGGGCCGACGGCGCGCGGTCGCCGTGGAGGCGCATCACCGGGCTGAACGCGCCGAACTGGAACCAGCGCACGAGGAGCTCACGGAACTCCGGATCCGACGGGTCTCCCCCGGCGAATCCTCCGATGTCGGTCGTGAACCACGGGATCCCCGCGACGCCCATGTGGATGCCGGCCGTGATCTGGTGGCGCAGGTCCGCGAAGGTCGAGTGGATGTCGCCCGACCACACGAGCGCGCCGTAGCGCTGGCTGCCCGCCCACGCGGTGCGGACGAGGTTGACGATCGCGGTCTCCCCGCCCTCGCTCTGCCCCTCGAAGAAGCCGCGGGAGAACGCCTGCGGGTAGAGGTTGCCGACCTGGACGGCGGGGCCGGCGGCGTAGCGGTAGTTGTCGAAGTCGTAGACGCCGTACTCGGGCTCGGCCTCGTCGAGCCAGAAGAGCCGGATCCCGTGCTCGCCGTAGTTGCGCCGGCACGCCTCCCAGACGAACCTCCGGGCGGCGGGGCTCGTCGCGTCGTAGAACGCGCTCGGACCCTCGAACTGCATGTGCAGGTCCAGGCCCCGCTCGGCCTTGACGAGGAGGTTCCCCTTCTTCATCGCGATGTAGTTCTCGGACTCGACCGACACCTGCGGCCAGACCGAGACCATCAGCTCGATCCCGAGCTCGCGCAGCTCGGCGACCATGGCGGACGGATCCGGCCAGAACTCCTCCTCGAAGCGGAAGTCGCCCATGTGCGGCCAGTGGAAGAAGTCGGCCACGATCACGTCCATCGGCAGGCCGCGGCGCCGGTGCTCGCGGGCGACCTCGAGCAGCTGCTCCTGGTTCCAGTAGCGCAGCTTGCACTGCCAGAAGCCGAGGCCGTGCTCGGGCATCATCGGGACGTGCCCGGTCGCGTCGGCGTAGGCCCGGGTGATGTCGGCCGGGGTCTCCCCCGCGGTCACCCAGTAGTCGAGCTGCTGGGAGGACTCGGCGGACCACTCCGTGCGGTTGGCTGCGAAAGTCGCGCGGCCGATCGCGGGGTTGTGCCAGAGGAACCCGTAGCCGCGGCTCGACAGCACGAACGGGACGCTCGACTGGGAGTTGCGGTGCGCGAGCTCGAGCGTGCAGCCCTTCAGATCGAGGATGTCCTGCTGGTACTGCCCCATCCCGTACAGCTTCTCGTCGGGGGACGTCTCGAACAGCGCGGTCAGCCGGAAGTCGCCGCCCAGGTGCGGACGCTGCTCGCGGGCGCGCAGCTTGAGCGCTCCCCCGCTCCCGAGCTCTCGGAAGAGCAGCTCCCCCCGACGGTCGTAGAAGGAGAGGGAGCAGGAGAGCTCGTGGTAGCCGGTCTGGTACCCGTAGCCCTCCTGCTGCTCGAGGACGACGGTGATGCCGCCGGCGCGCAGCGTCGCCCGCGGTCCCTCGATCGAGACCTCCGGCGCGTGGCGCTCGGGGGCGATCAGCGCCCAGTCGGTGTCGAGGACCTCCCCGGACCGGCGGGCGCGGACCCGGACGCTGTCCCTCCCCCACGGCTCGACGACGACGGTCTCGCCGTCGCCGCGCCAGACGAGGCGGTCCCCCTCGAGCGCGAACGCGTCGGTGTCCATGTGCTCCTGCTTCCTCGAGTCGGGCACGGCGCTCAGTCCTTGACCGCGCCGGCGGTGACCCCGGCGGCGACGTAGCGCTGGGCCACGATCAGCAGCACGGCGGCCGGGATGGAGGCGATCACGGCGGTCGCCATGATCCCGTTCCAGTTGGTGGTGGTCGATCCGATGTAGCGGTAGAGGCCGAGGGTGAACGGCACGATGCTGTTGCCCGAGGTGAGCGAGTTCGCGTTGAGGAAGTCGGCCCAGGCGAACAGGAACGAGAACAGGCCCGCGGTCACGATCGAGTTCCGGCTCAGCGGGATGACGATCGAGACGAAGGAGCGCCAGTTGCTCGCACCGTCGATCCGCGCGGCCTCGATCAGCTCGTCGGGGATGCCGAGCATGAAGGCCCGGAGGATGATCACCGCGAACGGCACGGAGGCGGTCGCGTCGGCGAGGATCAGGCCCGGATAGGTGTTGAGCAGCCCCAGCGCGTTGTAGATCGCGAACAGCGCGGTGACCAGGACGATCCCGGGGATCATCTGGGCGAGGAGGAACACGAACATCACGACGCCGGTCCCCCGCACCCGGAACTTCGCCATCGCGAAGGCGGCGGGCAGGGCGATCGCCAGCGTCAGGATCACGCAGCCGATCGAGATCACGAGGCTCGTGATGAGGTTCGGCAGCTGCGTCGAGAACGCCTGCACGTACCCGTCGAGGGTCGGGTCGCCGGGGAACAGGCTCGGCGGGGTCTGGATCAGGTTCTGCGGCTTGGTCAGCGAGACGTTGACCATCCAGTAGAGCGGGAAGAGGAGGAAGCCGCAGAGCACGATCGCGATGACCACGTCGATCCCGCGGCGCAGCCCTGTGGTGTGCCGGTTCATCCGAGGTCCTCCTTGCGCTGGGCGCGGATGTAGATCACGCCGAAGACGAGGGCGACGATCACGAGGATCTGGCCGGCCGCCGCTCCGACTCCGAACTGCAGGTCGGTGAAGGACTGCTCGTAGGCCCACGTCGCCAGGGTGTGCGAGCTGTTGGCCGGGCCTCCCTTGGTGAGGATCCAGATGACGTCGAACACCTTGATCGTGTAGACGAGGCCGAGGAGGAGCGTGACGGAGGTCACCGGTCGCAGCAGCGGCCAGGTGATGCTCCAGAAGGACCGCCAGCGCGAGGCGCCGTCCAGTGCCGCGGCCTCGTAGAGGCTCTCGGGGATGCCCTGCAGGCCTCCGTGCAGCAGAACCATGTTGAACGGGATGCCCAGCCAGATGTTGGCGATGATGACCGCCCACAGCGAGACGGACGGATCGGTCAGCCAGCCGACCGGCGTGCCGATCGCGGCGTTCAGGATGCCGAACTGCTGGTCGAAGATCCAGCGCCAGGCCGTCGCCGAGACGATCAGCGGCAGGAGCCACGGCAGCAGGATGAGGGAGCGGAACGTCGCCGAGAGCGGGAACCGGCGGCTGAAGAACAGCGCCAGGGCCATGCCGATCGTGAACTGGCCCACCAGCGAGACCACGGTGAAGACCACGGTGTGCCAGGCGATGCTCGCGAAGATCGGATCGGTGACGACCGTGACGTAGTTGTCGAAGCCGACGAAGGGGGCGATCCCGGTCACGAAGGACGACGGTCCGAAGTCCTGGAGGCTGAGGACGACGCCGCGGATGATCGGGTAGACGAAGAAGACGGCGAGGAAGATCACCACGGGCGCCATGAAGGCGGCGGCGGCGAGGCGGAGGTGGGAGCGGGGTCGGCGGCGGGCGGGCGGCCTGGTGGCCGCCCCGCCCGCGACCGGCGCCGTGAGCACGGCGGGGTCGGTCATGCGGCCGCTACTTCAGGCTCGCCGCGGCGTCGTCGAGGGCCGCCTGCGGCGTCTTCGAGCCGGTCAGCGACTCCTGGATCGCGGTCCAGAGCGCCTTCGAGGTGTCCGGGTAGGCGACGCCGAGGTCGCTGGTGCGTCCCTGCGCGACCGAGATGGCCTCGACCCACGGCTGGAGCGCGGGGTCCTCGGTCGCCTGCTCGGCGGCCGCGTCGGCGTACGGCATGATGTACGACTGGCCGGCCGCCCAGGCCTTCAGGCTGTCGGGCTGGATGACGCACTGCGCGAACTCCGTGGCGAGGGTCTGCTTCGCGGCGTCGGAGGCGACCACCTCGACGAACTCGCCGCCGAGCGGGCTCGGTGCCGCTCCCCCGTCCTTCGCCGGGATCGGCACGACGCCGTAGTCGATGCCCGCCTCGTCGAGGGCGGAGAGCTGCCAGGTGCCGTTGACCATCATCCCGAGCTTGCCCGCGAGGAACTGGTCGCGGACGTCCTGCTGGTTGGCGTTGACGTTCGCCTGCGAGGCCGAGCCGCTCTTCACCAGGTCGGTCCAGAGCGCGAGCGCCGAGACGGCGTCGTCGGAGGAGATGTCCTCGAGGGTCGCACCGGAGCCCCAGAAGAAGGGCAGGAACTGGAAGGTGCCCTCCTCGGTGCCGATCGCGGAGAAGCCGAGCCCGGTGACGTCGCCCGCGGTGAGGGCCTTCGCGGCGGTGGTCAGCTCGTCCCAGGTCGTCGGCGGAGTGACGCCGGCGGCCTCGAAGAGCGCCTTGTTGTAGAAGAGCGCGAGGGTGTTCGAGCCGATCGACGAGCCGTAGGTCTTCCCGTCCAGCTGGCCGGCGGCGAGCACGTTCGGGAGGACGTCGCTGGTGTCGAGCCCGGAGGCGGCGTTGTCGACGAGCAGGCCGGTGTCGGCGAACTTCGCGACGTTGGGGTTGTCGAGGACGACCAGGTTCGGCGTCGTCTTCGACGCGGCCGACTGCAGGAGCTTGGTGGTGAGGTCGGGGTCGGAGGTGCGCTCGAGGGTGATCCCGGTCGAGGCCTCGCAGCCGGCCAGGAGCTGGCCGTAGGGGGAGGACGCGTCGTACTGGGTGAAGCTGTCCCAGAGGGTGAGCGACTTCGACGAGTCGTCGCCCGCTCCCTGTGCGCTGCACGCGCTGAGGGCGACTCCGGCGATGAGGACGAGGGAGGCGGCGCCTGCGGCCCGTCGGATGCTGTTCTTCACGGTATTCCTCTCTGAATACGGTCGGAACGAGCGGAGCGCTCGCGCCGGGAAGACCCTCCGGGGGCGCCCGCTGGGGCGGTCCGTCCGGAAGTCGTGGCGAGCCTAACCGAGTCGGAGAACCGGTTCAATAGATTTCGGAGAACCGGTTCACCGATCGCCCGGGGAACGCTCCGGACGACCCGGCGACGTCAGCCGCGCGCCCGCCGCCACGAGGGGACGACGCCCCGGCTGGTGCCCGGCGAGAAGGGCGCGGTGGTGCCGAGATCAACGACGACCGCGGGCAGCAGCTCCGTCACTCCCGGAGTCGCGGTGCCGGCGAGCTCGTCGAGCACCAGGTCGACCGCCCGCGAGACCATCTCGTCGCCGGGCAGGTCCACCACGGTGACCGGCTGGTCGGCGTGCCGCATCACCGCCTCCGGGGCGATGGTCATGATCGAGCAGTCCTCCGGGACGCGCAGGCCCAGGCCGCTGAGGCGCTGCAGGAACGGCTCGAGCACGCCCGGCCCGTGCGTGACCACGGCGCTCAGGCCGGGGAGCTGCTCCTGCGCCTGCTCGAACCAGTCGTCGACGTCGTCGGTGCTGGGGATGACGGCGCCCCGCACGCCGCGCAGGCGGCACTGGTCGAGGAAGCCCTCGCGGAACCGCAGGGCGAAGGCGTAGCCGCTCTCGTAGGCGTCGGGGCCCATCCCGAGGACCGCGATCTCGACGTGCCCGAGGTCGGCGAGGTGGTCGACGGCGACCCGCGCCGCGCCGTCGAAGTCGAGGTCGATCGCGCTGAACGGGCTGCCCTCGCCCGGGTAGCCGACCAGCGCGGTCGGCAGGCCGATGCTCGCGAGGACCGGCAGCCGGGGGTCGTCCCGGCGGATGTCCATCACGACGAGCGCATCGGCGAGGACGTCGCGCGCGAGCTCCCCCTCGCCCGTGCCCATCATCAGCAGGTCGAAGCCGCGGGCGCGGGCCGCGTACATCGCCGCCCGCACGAAGCGCATGAAGACGTCGACATCGGTCTGCCGCGACTCCGGATCGACGGAGGCGAAGAAGCCGAGGATGTTCGTGCGCCGCAGCGCCAGGGCCCGCGCCATCGGGTCGGGCCGGTAGCCGAGCCGCTCCACGCTCGCGAGCACGCGCAGGCGGGTCGCCTCCGGGAGCTTCTTGTTGCCGGAGAGCACGTAGGACACCGTGCTGCGGGCCACCCCCGCATCGGCCGCGACGTCGCGAATGGTCACCATGGGCTCAGCGTAGTGAGGGCCCGGCGACGGGAGGGCCCGCCGGCGACCCCCTCGACCGGCGGGCAGCAGCGTGCACACCCGGGCGGTCCGGCCGTCCCGCCGTGGGTGGATAGCCGTCCGCCGCGAGCCGCGCGACGGCGCCGACGGACGCAGGCCGCGGACGAGCAGTCGGTCACGGTTGCGCGTGTATCGACGGGCACGTACGGTCGTCGGGTACCTCGTCGCGAGCCGCGACGTCGGTGCGGCCGCCACACCGGCCGATCCAGCGGCTCGCGGTCACGGGGGCTCCCCGCACGGAAGACGGACTCCTGCGCTCCAGCACCGGTACTGCGTCCACGACGCAGCAGCTGCGCTCGCACTGACGTCCCCCGTGCCCGCCCCTCAGGGGCGAGCCCCTGCTCCCTCGGAGCCCGGTGGTCGTCGTGCGCCGACACCGACCACTGGAGCACCGTGCCCTCCTCGTCCCGCACCACCCCGCCCGCCGTCGTCCTCCACGACTGCACGTTCGCCTGGCCCGACGGCTCCGTCGTCCTCGACCGCGTCACCGCTGCGTTCGGACGCGGGCGCACCGGTCTCGTCGGCGCGAACGGCGCCGGCAAGTCGACCCTCGTCCGCCTCGTCACCGGCGGCCTCTCCCCCACCGCCGGGAGCGTCTCGACGACGGGACCCGTCGACCTGCTGCCCCAGCGCCTCCGGCGAGGGCCCGACGACACCGTCGCCGATCTCCTCGGGATCCGGCATCGCCTGGACGCTCTGCACGCGATACTCCGCGGCGACGCGGATCCGCGGCACTTCGAGGTGCTCGCGGACGACTGGGACCTCGAGGCCCGAGCGCTCGCCGCACTCGGCGACGCCGGTCTCGACCTGGAGGAGGCGGACCTGCTGCGGCCGGTCGCGACCCTCTCCGGAGGGCAGGCCGTCCTCACGGCCGTGACCGGCGTCCGGCTGCGCGGCCGGCCGATCGCCGTGCTCGACGAGCCGACGAACGACCTCGACCGGCGCTCCCGAGGGCTTCTGCTCGACCTGGTCGACCGGTGGCGCGGGACGCTCGTGCTCGTCAGCCACGACCGGGAGCTGCTCGAGCACGTCGACGAGATCGCGGAGCTGCGCGACGGGGCGGTCCGCACCTCCGGCGGGACGTTCTCGGCGTTCGAGGAGCGGCTCGCCCTCGAGCAGGCGGCCGCGGAGCGCGATCTGCGCGACGCCGACCGGCTTCTCCGCGCCGAGCGGCGGCAGCGCATCGAGGCCGAGACGACCATCGCCCGCCGCGCGCGGGCGGGGGCGCGATCGGCGGAGTCGATGCCCGCGATCCTCGCGAACGCGCGGAGAGGACGAGCCGAGGCGACCGCGGGACGGCTGCGCTCCGGGCACGGGGCCGCGGAGGCGCGGGCGCGCGAGCAGGTCGACGCAGCGTCGCGAGCAGTCCGGGACGACGACCGGGTCCGCCTCGACCTGCCGGACCCCGGGGTCGCGGCCGGGCGCCGGCTGGCGGAGGTGACGGTGCGCGGCCGGACGACGGTGCTCCAGGGGCCGGAGCGGATCGCCGTGGTCGGCGCGAACGGGACGGGGAAGACGACCCTGCTCGAGCACCTCGTCGGGGCGCCGGGTGCGCGGGAGCATCCGCTCGCCGGCACCACGGCCCGAGCGCTGACGGAGCGGGTCGGCTGGCTCCCCCAGCGCCGCGAGGGACTCCTCGACGAGGAGGCCACCGTGCGGGAGCACGTCTCCCGGGCCGCGCCGGATCGTCCTGCGGTCGAGCTGCGGAACGCCCTCGCGCGGCTCCTGGTGCGCGGCGACGTGGTCGATCGGAGGATCGCGTCGCTCTCGGGCGGCGAGCGGTTCCGCGTCGCGCTCGCCGGGCTCGTGCTGGCGCAGCCGGCTCCGCAGCTGCTCGTGCTCGACGAGCCGACGAACGACCTCGATCTCGCCACGACCGACCACCTCGTCGACGTTCTCGCCGCCTGGCGGGGCGGCCTGGTCGTCGTCAGCCACGACGAGGCGTTCCTCGACCGGCTCGGACTCCACTCCCGAGTGGTGCTCGACGCGGAGTGACGGCTGGTCCCCCGGCCCCCGGCGGTTCCGGCCTCGACCGGGCCCCTGCCGCCGGGGAGACTGTCCGGGCCCCTCCCGCCCCCAGCGAACGGACCGACGTGCTCACCGGACTCAGCGCCTTCCCCCTCACACCGCTCCGCGACGACAGCATCGACGAGCGGTCGTTCGCCGCTCTCGTCGAGCGGCTCGCGCGGGCGGGAGTCGACTCGATCGGCGCCCTGGGCTCGACCGGCTCGGCTCCGTACCTGGACCGCGGCGAGCGCCGGCGCGCCGCCGAGATCGCCGTCCGCGGCGCCGGCCCGGTGCCGGTCGTGGTCGGGATCGGGGCGCTGCGCACCTCGCAGGTGCTGGCGCTCGCCGAGGACGCGCAGAGCGCCGGAGCGAGCGCGGTGCTCCTGGCGCCGCTCGGCTACCAGCCGCTGACGGACGAGGACGTGCTGGGGCTCTACGAAGACGTGACGGCTCAGCTCTCGGTGCCGCTCGTCGTGTACGACAACCCCGGGACGACGCGCTTCTCCTTCTCCGACGACCTCTACGGGGCCGTCGCCCGGCTGCCGCAGGTCGCCTCCCTCAAGATCCCCGGCGTGCCGGAGGGACCGGGCGCCGCGGCGGCGCGCGTCAGCGAGATCCGGGCGCGGGTGCCGGAGGGGGTCACCGTCGGGGTCTCGGGGGACGCCGCGGGTGCGCGCGGGCTGCTCGGCGGCTGCGACGCCTGGTACTCGGTGATCGGCGGCATCTTCCCGCGGACGGCGCTGTCGATCGCCCGGGCGGCGCAGTCGGGCGATGAGGCGGCCGCGATCGCGGGATCGGCACGCCTGCAGCCCGTCTGGGACCTCTTCGCGGAGCACGGCGGCAGCTACCGCGTGGTCGCAGCGATGGCGGAGCAGCTCGGTCTCGCCGAGGCGCGCTGCCTCCCGCGTCCGGTCCGCGGGCTCGGTGCACGGGCGCGGGCCCGGGTCGCGGAGGTCCTGGCGGAGCTGGGGCCTGTGCTGGAGTGATGCTCGGGCGGGTCGACGGGAGGACGGCTCGGACGGCGTGGTCGTTCCGGACAGCTGGAGGGGCGGGCCGGGGATGTCCCCGACCCGCCCCTCCGGCGGAGCACGCGACCTCAGCAGGCCTTGGACGCGCGGTAGGTGTTGCGTCCCGCCGCCACGAACAGCGCGTCGAGGACTCGGGCCTTGCCCGGTGGGACGGAGTAGCAGCTGCCGTCGAAGTCGGCGATGATGTCGGCCTTGCGCTCGACCGTGCTCGACCCGCAGTTGCGGAAGACGAGAGCGCGCTGGCGCAGGACGCCCTCGGGTCCGAGGGTGGCGCCGGTGGCCACCTCCTGGGCTCCGCACGCGTAGTTCCCGGCGCTCACGTACTGTCCGTTCGCGACCTCGGCCGCGGAGGCGGGCGTCGCGACAGCGACGACGCCGACGGAGGCGATGGCGCCCGTGAGGGCGAGGGTGGCAAGAGTTCGTCGAAGAGTCATGGTCGTTTCTCCTTCTGCTTCTCGGTCCCTTCACGCTGGCACCGGTCCGCCGACGAGCGCGAGGAACCTGGGAGCCTTCACACCGGGGGGCCAGACCGGTGCGGGGAAGTGCTCCCGAACGGGGCGAAAGGGTCGGAACCGGCGGGGCGGACGATCAGGAACGGGCCTCTCCTTCGCCTCCTGAGCGCCTCGATCCGCCGCCGATGCGGTCGCCGAGCCGCCGACCGTTCCGTCCGTGCGGCGTCGTCCCTCCGCCGTCCCGCGACTGGCGCGCATCGACGGGTCGTCCGGCCGGTCCTCCGGCTAGCGTTGCAGGCACACCCCCCGCCGACCCGGACCGCTCCGCCGACCTCGTCGGTTCGCGGTCCCTGCACGAGGAGCCCCCGTGTCCCCCGACGATTCAGCAGTACCCCCCTCTCGAACTCCCGGCCTCCGGCGGCGCGCCGTCATCGGCGGCGCCCTCACGGGTGCTCTCGCTCTGGGCGCGGCGACGCTCCCGGCCGCCTCCGCCTCCGCCTCCCCCGTGCCCGGCCTGCCCGGGGAGAGGACCCGCACGATCAACGTGAGGACGAAGAACCGCGGCGTGCTCTACGACGTCCTCACGGTCTCGATCGCGGGCGACCTCGCGCGGATCTTCGTGCCGCAGACGGTGAAGCCGCGGCAGGCCGCGGCGGTACCGGTGATCTGGTTCATCCACTCCGCGCAGGCCGACCACACCTCGCTGTCCAGCGTCTTCGCGTACCCGGCCGAGCTCGCCGTCGAGCGGGGCGCCATCGCGATCTGCCAGACGCTCGGCGGAACGATCTGGACCAACGACACCGCGCAGAAGCACCAGCGGAACGGCTACGCCTACCTCTCCGGCCAGTTCCCGATCGCCGCCAGCTACCTCTGGGCGATGTCGGCCGGCGGCGCGCTCGCCTGCGAGGACTACGGCGCGCGGGTCTTCCCCGGCATCAACGGCGTCTACCTGGTCAACGGCGTCTACGACCTCCGCGACACCCACGACCGCACGACGCGGGGCCGCTTCTCGATCGGCGGTGCCTTCGGCGGCAGCACCGCTCAGATCGACTCCCACAACCCGAAGCGGCTGCCCGCCTCCGCCTGGGCCGGCGCGAACATCCGCGCGGTGGTGTCCGACACGGCCCACCCGGACCCGAGCGTGCCGCCGGCACTGCACGGGCTCGCCCTCGTGAAGAAGGCGACGGCCACGGCCAGGGAGGCGACCGTCCGGACGCACGCGCTCGGCCACAACGCACCGTCGTGGGTGAACCAGGACGGCATCGACGCGATCTTCCGCTGGCACGCCGGGCTGGCCGCCGCGCCGGCGCCGTCGGCGACGCCGACCCCGACGAAGACCCCCGTCGTCCGCCCGTCCACCGCGGGCCGCTGGGACTTCGACCAGGCGGACGCCCCGTACGCGGGAGAGCCGGGGTCCCCGTTCCGACCCCGCTGAGCGGTCCGGACGCGACGGCGTCCCTCGGGATGCGCTGACCGTCACGGGCCCGCGGCGGGAGCGCTCGGCCGCAGTGAGACCGGGCCTACGTCCCCTCCGCGGAGCTCCGCGGCGCCCTCTTCCGGACAGGGCCGCTAGAGGACATTGTCAGCGGCGGGACGGCCGTGCCACGGTTCGAGGACGGCCGATGAGGGCCGTCCCGATCGAAGGCAGCACATGCGCTCCAGCACCGTCCCTCGTCCGCCCGCCGTCCAGGACGGCACGTCGCAGCCGCGGGATCCAGGAGCGGCGCGGCGGCTCCGGCGGGGTCTGCTCGGGTTGACCGCGGCCGTCGCGCTCCTCGTCGGCACCGCCGTTCCTCTCGCGGCGGTCGCCGCTCCGTCCGCCCCTGTCCTCGGGGTGGCGGCCTGGGGAAGCGGCACCGACGGGAAGACCACGGTCCCGGCCGGGGTCGAGGGCGTCCTCTCCCTCGCCGCGGGCCGGACCCACAGCCTCGCCGCGAAAGGCGACGGCGGGGTCGTCGCCTGGGGCCGCGGGTCGTACGGGCAGACCAGCGTCCCCGACGGTCTCACGGGGGTCGTCGCGGTCTCCGCCGGCGACTACAGCAGCCATGCGCTGAAGAGCGACGGGACCGTCGTCTCCTGGGGCTACGACGGCGACGGGCAGGTGTCGAGGAGTGCCGCGCTGACCGGGATCGTCGCGATCTCGTCCTCCCGCGACAACAGCCTCGCGCTCGGCAACGACGGCACCGTCACGTCGTGGGGCAGCAACGGGCTGGGCGAGGGCCTGGTCCCGGCCGGCCTCGGAGGCGTCACGGCCATCGCCGCGGGCCGGCGCCACAGCCTCGCCGTGTCCGGCGGGAGGGTGGTCGCCTGGGGCTGGGACCTCTACGAGCAGACCGACGTCCCCGCGGGGCTCGAGGGCGTGGTGGCCGTCGCGGCGGGAGAGACCCACAGCCTCGCGCTGAAGGAGGACGGCACCGTCGTCGCCTGGGGCGCGAGCTCCGACTCGGTCGTCGTCGACTACGGCCAGACCACGGTGCCGGAAGGCCTGTCCGGGGTCGTGGCGATCGCCGCCGCGTCCGACTACAGCCTCGCGCTGAAGGGCGACGGCACGATCGTCGGCTGGGGCCGGAGCTCGGCCGGGCAGCTGCAGTCACCCGCCGGCCTCGCCGGCACGACGGCTCTCGCAGCCGGACCCGATCACGTGCTCGCCCGGGGCCCGCGTCCGGTCCTGACGGCGGATGCTCCTCCCGCGTCCGGGCCGCTCGGAGCGGCCGCCTCGTACACCTTCGCGGCCGACCGCCCCGCCTCGTTCGCGATCGCCTCCGGCTCACTCCCCGACGGCCTGACCCTCAGCGCGTCCGGGCTCCTCTCCGGCACGCCGACGACCGCGGGCACGTCCACCTTCGCCGTCTCCGCGCGGAACCCCTTCGGCGCTACCGTCGGGGCCCCGCACACGTTCGCCGTGGCGGAGACGACGGTCGCGCCGACCCTGGCCGGCGACCCGCCCGCCGCGACGGTGGGCACCCCGTACGACTTCGACTACAGCGTGACGGGCACACCGGCGCCGACGGTCTCGCTCGTCTCCGGAACGCTCCCCGCCGGCCTGAGCCTCGATGATCGTGGCGGCCTGACCGGGACGCCGACCGCCGACGGACGCTCCACCTTCACCCTGCGGGCCTCGAACGCTGCGGGGAGCGCGGAGACCACCAGCACCGTCGTCGTCTCCCCCGCCGCCGCTGCACCGGCGATCTCCGGCACCCCCGGGCCGGGCGTCGTCGGCACCCCCTACGACTTCGGCTACACCGTCTCCGGCTTCCCCGCGCCGTCGGTGGCCGTCTCCTCAGGTGCGCTCCCGTCCGGCCTCACCCTGACTCCGGCCGGGCGCCTGACCGGGACTCCGTCCGCGCCGGGCACCTTCACGTTCACGCTGGCGGCCCGCGCCGGCACCGCCTCCGCGGAGACCACCAGCACCGTCACCGTCTCGTCGCCGACGGTCGCGCCGACCCTCTCCGGGACGGTCGCGGCCGGCGTCGTCGGCTCGGCCTACGACTTCCGCTACGCGGTGAGCGGCACGCCCGCTCCGTCGGTCTCCCTGGTCTCCGGCGCACTGCCCGCCGGACTCACCCTCGACGCGGCCGGGCGCCTCTCCGGGACGCCGACCACGGCCGGGACCACCACCTTCAGCATCCAGGCCGCGAACTCGGCGGGCACGGCTCGGGCGACGAGCACGCTGACGGTCTCGCCGAAGCAGGTCGCGACGAAGGCCGATCTTCGCGTCGACCTCTCGGGGCCGGCCTCGGCGGTGAAGGGGAGGACGCTCACCTACACCCTCATCACGACGAACGCCGGTCCGGCCGCCTCGGCGTCGGTCGTCTCGCAGGTCGTCCTGCCCGCGAGCGTGCAGTTCGTCTCTGCGACCGGCTCGTACACCAGGGTCGGGAACGTCGTGGTGTTCCAGCGGGCCGGCCTGGCGGACGGGCGGACCGTGTCGGAGAAGATCACGGTGAGGGCGGCCGTCTCGGGCACGGCGACCGCGCTGGCGGCGGCGTTCTCGACGAAGACGCCCGACCCGTCCATCCGCAGCAACGCGGACACGGCGAGCACGACGATCCGCTGACCGCGGGAGCGTGACGGCGGGCGGTCCCTCGAGGGCCGCCCGCCGTTCTCGGTGCGGGAGCGTCGAGGTCCGCCGCGTCCGCGCCTCGTCTTCGACCGCTAGCCGGCCCGAGGACGGTAGAAGCGCACGACCGGGAGGGCAGCCGTCGGAGCCTCGCGCACGACGATCTCGAGGCGCTGGACCAGGGCCGGGACGGTCGGCGTGGTCTCGAGCAGGCACTCGAGCTCTCCGTCGCGGCCCGGCAGGAGGAAGGCCGCCTGCGCCGCGGAGGCGCTCCAGAGCAGCCGCTCCACCAGCGGCCTCGCGGTCGGGTCCTCGGCAAGCCCGCCGATCTCCGCGATCGCCGTGGCGAGGCGGCGGGCGCGCACGTCGGCCGGCACATCGCTCAGCAGGTTGGGGCTGAACAGGGCGCCGCTGCCCGGCTCCCCCGCCCGGGTGAGGTCTCCCGCGACGATCGCGGCCTCGACGGCGGCGGCCGCGGCGAGCGTCGACGGGAGGAGGGTGATGGTCCGCGCCGGCGGAGCGGTGTCCTCGAGGGCGGCGCGGAGGAGTCCCGTCGCGGCGGCGGCGAGCTTCGCCCCGTTCGCGGTCGCGAAGACCACGGCCCCCAGGCCCGACTCCAGATGCCAGCGCATGTTCGACGACCAGCCCGGCAGGCCGCCGGAGTGGTGGGCGATCCCGCCGAAGCGGACGTCGTGCTCGACGACGAGGCCGAACCCGTACGCGGAGCCGTCGAGCGTGCTCTCGACGGCGCGAGGGCTCAGCGCGGGGACCGGCGTCCAGCCGCGCTGCATCTCGCGGCGGGAGGCGCGGCTCAGCACCGGGTCGTCGTCCGCGCCGTCCTCGCCCTCGAACGCGGAGGAGAGCCAGCCGCTCCAGCGGGCGATGTCGCCGACCGTGCTGAACATGCTCGCGGCGCAGGCGCCCGCTCCGGTGCCGGTGACGGGGCGGGGCACCCAGCTCGCTCCGTCGTCGAAGGTGCTGAAGCCGGCCGCGAGGTCGGTGCCGTCGGGGTAGTCGCCGCTGTCGTAGCGGGTGTCGTGGAGGCCGAGCGGCTCGAGGATCGTCCGCGTCGCGAAGGACGGGAAGTCCTCCCCGGTCACGTTCTCGACGAGCACGCCGAGCAGCCAGAAGCCGATGTTGGAGTACTGGTAGACCTCACCCGGCCGCTCCATGAAGGTCAGCCCGCGGCTGACGACCTCGAGGAACTCCTCCCGCGTCAGAGCCATGACGTCGTCGGCCCAGCCGTTGTCCTCCGGGAGCCCCGAGCAGTTGCTGAGGAGCATCCTGACCGTCACGGGCAGCGGCCGGCCCGCGGAGTCGAGCGGGTCGGTGAACTCCGGCACGTGGTCGGCGACGCGGTCGTCGAGGCGGAGCAGCCCGCGGTCGCGCAGGATCAGCACCGCCGCCGCCTCGAAGCTCTTCGACATGGAGGCGATGCGGTGCACGGTCCCGGGCCCGGGAGCGGCGCCGTCGAGGCGGTGCTCGCCGCGGCCGTGGTGGACGAGCAGCCCGGTGCGGTCGAACAGGGCCCAGCTCACCGAGGGGGCCGGCGGCGCCTCCCCGTCGAACCACCGGGCCAGCCGGTCCTGGAGCGGCGGGGAGAGGAGCGTCGGCGGAGGGAGCGTCATGCCCTCATCCTCCCGCACGCGGCACAGGCCGCCGCGGTCCTGCGGGTCACCGCGGGAGGACGCCGTCGGGGCTCAGCCAGTCCGGGCGGCTCCCCTCGACCGCGTCCAGGACGTCCTCCTGCGGGCCGGTCGCCGATCTCCGCGGCGACGGCCGCTCCGGCGGGCTGACGGGTCCCGGCGAGAGCCCGAGCGACCGCCGGCACCTGCGAGCCGGACGAGGAACTTCTCAGGTCCTCTTGCGTGTCGCAGGCGCGGAACCTAGTTTTGTCGAACCGGTTCGAAGCACTGTTGCTCCGACCCCGGACCGACGCCCGCCGTCGTCCGGCCGGCTGTCCCCACAGAAAGTGACCAGCGTGACAACGATGTCCTCCCCGAGGCGCGGCACCCGCTCCCTCGCCCTCGCGCTGAGTGCCGCGACACTCGCCGCCCTCGCCGTCGCTCTCCCGAGCGCCGAGTCCGCCTCCGCGGCCGACACCTCCGTCCCCGCCGACGCGCTCGTCCTCCAGTACGACTTCGAGCAGGGGCAGGTGTCCGGATCCACGGTCGCCGACCTCTCGTCGAAGAAGCTCGACGGCACCGTCGTCAACAGCGCGAGAGCGACGTACGTCGCGGGTCGGAAGGCCGGTACGACCGCGATCGACCTTCCCGGGGGCGCGGCGGACTCGACCTCCGCGCCGTACCTGACCGTGCCGAACGGGCTCTTCCAGGGCGTGACGCAGACCACCGTCTCCGCCTGGACGAAGTGGTCCGGCACCGGAGGCTTCCAGTGGCTGTGGTGCCTGGGCATCAGCCCCGACGCCGCGTCGGCCTTCGCTCCGTCGTTCGACGGCGGCAGCGCCCGCGCGATCATCAAGCAGCTGAAGGACGGCGGTGAGACCGGGGTCTCCAGCTCCTCGCCGCTGCAGAAGGACCAGTGGGTCAACGTCACCGCGACGATGGACGGCACGACCGTGACCCTGTACCTCAACGGTCTGCAGGTCGCGACGGCTCCCGCCTCCGTCGATCTCGCGAAGCAGCTCTACTCCGCCTCCGCCTCCAAGAGCGGCAACATCGGCCGGGCGCTCTGGAACGTGCACCCCTACTTCGACGGAGCGATCGACGACTTCCGCGTCTACAACCGGGCTCTGACCGCCGCTCAGGTCCGGGGTCTGGCGGGCGACGCCGCGCCGGCCGTCACCGGCGTTCTCTCGACGAGCGTCGCGGTCACCACCGGCATCGGCGTCGCGCCGGCCCTGCCGGGGGTCCCCGCCACCTACTCCGACGGCGTGAACCGCGACGCCCCGGTCACCTGGGAGAGCGTCCCCGCCTCCGCGTACGCGAAGCGCGGCACCTTCACCGTGAAGGGCACCGTCACCGGCCTCGGCACCGCGGTCACGGCGACCGTCACGGTGCGCGCACTCGACGAGATGACCATCGACCTCGGCACGAGCACCGGGGAGTTCATGGGCGGCGCGTCCGGCACCCTCTACGGGGTCTACGGCGAGGGCCTCCCCTCCGACAACCTCCTCGAGGGGATCGACCTGCGCACGGTCTCGACCAAGGCGCAGGACGGGCCGCAGCATCCGGGCGCGGACGCGTTGAGCGTCGCGAAGGCCGTCGCCGACACCTCGGACGGCGACACCTACATCTACATGACGGACATCTACCGCGGCTTCCCCTACGAGTGGCCGGGCAGCACTCCCCAGGAGAAGCTGGCCGACTACCAGGCGAAGATCGCCACGCAGGTCGACCAGGTGCTCGCGCTCCCCGAGGAGTACCAGGACAACATCGTGTTCGTGCCGTTCAACGAGCCCGAGGGCAACATGTTCGGCAACGGGAAGTGGAGCTACGACGGGAAGAGCTGGCTGGAGGACCCGACCGCGTTCTTCGCGGCCTGGGACAGCACCTACGCGCTGATCCGCGACAGGATGCCCGACGCCCGCATCGCCGGACCGAACACCAGCGTCCTCTACGACCAGGTCCGCGGGTTCATGACCCACACGCTCGAGCAGGACACCGTCCCCGACGTGATGACCTGGCACGAGCTGAGCGCCCCGGGTGAGATCCGCACCAACGTCGACCGCTTCCGGGCCTGGGAGGACGAGCTGTACGCGGGCACGTCCTACGCCGGGAAGCACCTGCCGGTGAACCTCAACGAGTACGCCTTCAACTACCACACCTCCGTGCCCGGCCAGATGGTCCAGTGGATCAGCGCGCTCGAGGACAAGAAGGTCGACGGCGACATCGCCTACTGGAACATCGACGGCAACCTCTCCGACTCCGCGGTGCAGGCCAACCGCGCCAACGGCCAGTGGTGGCTCCTCAACGCCTACGCCTCGATGACCGGCGACACCGTCGCGGTCACGCCGCCCAAGCCCGGCCAGAGCTACACCCTCCAGGGCGTCGCGACCCTCGACACCGCGGCCAAGCAGGCGAGAGCCCTCTTCGGAGGCGTCGGCGGCTCGCAGAAGGTCGCGTTCGAGCGCATCCCGGCCGCCACCTTCGGCTCGAAGGTCCACGTGGAGGTCAGCGAGATCCGCTGGACCGGCCAGGTCGGCGACTCGGGAGCCCCGCAGACGGTCAAGGAGTTCGACGCGTCCGTCGTGGACGGCGCCCTCTCGCTGGACTTCGGCGGATCCCTCCCCGCGCTCGACGTCGACTCCGCCTACGAGGTCGTCCTGACCCCGGGCGCCAACGCGTCGTCGCCGTCCGCCTCGCCCGTCGACTTCCGCCAGAAGTACGAGGCCGAGGACGCCCGCTACACCGGATCGCGGAACCTCAACGGACCCGAGGGCTCGCCGACCAATGTCGGCGGCTTCTACACCTCGGGCGGACGCAACGTGGGCGGGATCCGCACCGGCGGCGACCTGAAGCTCGACTTCGCGGTCACCGTCCCGAAGGACGGCGAGTACGACCTCAGCGTCTTCGCCAACTCCCTCAACACCTACGCCGCCAACGCCCAGCAGGGTCCGATCAACGCGTTCCTGAGCGTCGACGGCGCTGCGGAGCAGGAGATCCTCCTTCCGCTGGCCTACAAGTTCGTGGTCTGGGACCACGCGGACACGAAGGTGAAGCTGACCGCCGGCACCCACACGATCTCGCTCGCCGCGAAGAACCTCGCCGGCACGAAGTCGACCGTGGGCGACGCGATCGTCGACAAGATCGAGCTCTCCCTCCCCAGCGCGGCCGCCGCGACCTCGATCCACGAGGCCGAGACCGGCACGCTCGACAACGGAGCGACGGCCGACTATTCCCGCGCCGGCGTCTCCGGCTCGGGCACGGCGAAGCTCACCAGCGGCGCCTCCACCACCGTCTGGGGCTACTCCGCGAAGGACGCGCCGTCCTCCGTGACCGTGGACACCCTGGGCGGCGGTACCGGCGACCTCTACGTGAACGATGTGAAGGTCGGGCCGGTGGGCGCGAGCTCGACCCGTCAGGTCTTCCTCTCGGGCGGCGTGAACAAGATCGAGGTCGTCGGCACGAGCGGCACGCTCCTCGTCGATCGGATCGTCATCGGAGCGAGCGCGAACCCGCCCGCGACGACGAGCTATGAGGCGGAGGCGGCCACGATCACCGGCCCCGCCACGGTCCGCGACCTGTCCTTCGCGTCGGGCGGCAAGGCCGTCGGGAACATCGGGGGCGGACGCGACGGCGACTCGACCCTGACCTTCGGCGATGTGAAGGCCGAGCAGGACGGGACGTACGCGCTCACGCTGCGCTACTCCAACGAGGAGCAGTCCCCCGCGACGCACTACAACCCCGACCCGCTCGCCCGCCACGCGGACATCACGGTCAACGGAGTGACGCAGCGCGTGCTCTTCCCGCACACGTTCCACCAGAACCAGCTGTGGGACCTGAGCGTGCCGGTCACGCTCAGGAAGGGCTCGAACACCATCGCGATCACCTCGAAGGAGCTCCCGGGCTTCGACGGGACGACCTACCTCTCCGACACCTTCCCCGGCGTCCTGCTCACCTCGCAGTACGCGCCCAACATCGACAGGATCTCGGTCACGCCCTTCGTCGGGCGGACCACGGGCCTGACGGTGAGCGGCACGGCGGCCTCGCGCTGCACCGCGGGGAAGGTCACGATCACGGGGACGGCGACCAACACCAGCGCGGTCGCCGCTGACGTCACGATCGGCTCGGCCTGGGGCACGAAGACCTTCACCGGGGTCGCTCCCGGCAAGACGGTCTCAGCCGCCTTCAGCACCCGCGCTGCGAGCGTCGGAGCCGGCGCTCTCGACGTGCGGATCGCGGGGACGGTCGACGGCGCTGCGGCGAGCGGATCCACGGCACCGGCCTACGGTGCGGCGCGCTGCGGCTGATCCGTCCAGAACGCCCTGACGCGGCCGGGCATCTCGTGCGCCCGGCCGCGTCGGCGTGTCGTCGGGACCGGAGGTTCCCCGACGGGGACGAGCGCGCCGTGGACGAGCAGAGCGCCGGAGCCGCAGCGTCCGGTCCTCGCTCCGGGGACGCGGCGCCCGAGTTGCGTGCGCCGCGCCGCACTGCCACTCTCGACACGGTTCGAGCGGGGGTGGAGATGGCCACGATCGGAGACGTCGCGAAAGCGGCAGGGGTCTCTCGCAGCACGGTGTCGTACGTCCTCTCCGGCAAGCGCAGCATCTCCCCCGAGACGCGCAAGCGCATCGAGGACGCGATCGCCGAGCTCGACTTCACGGTCAACGCCGGAGCACGGGCGCTCGCGACGCGCCGCACCATGGCGCTGGGCCTGCTCGTCCACTTCGACCCGGACGAGTTCGCGCCCGCGATGGTCGAGTACGTCCTCCCCATCACGGCCCGCGCCCGCGAGCTCGGCTACGACGTGCTGCTGGCCACCGAGGCCGACGGGGCGGCTGCCGTCCGCCGGCTCACGCGCTCCGGCCAGGTCGACGGACTGATCCTCCTGAGCGTCGCGGACGACGACGACCGGCTGCCCGTCCTGCGCGCCTCGCGGCGGCCCGGTGCCGCCCTCGGCGTGCCCGCGGACGCCTCCGGGGTGGACGTCTTCGACCTCGACTTCGGCGACGCGGCCCGCCTGCTGATCGAGCACCTGGGCGCCCTCGGGCATCGGAGCATCGGTCTCGTCACCCCTCCTGAGCGCGTCTTCGACCGCGGAGGGACCTACGGGCTCCGGTTCCGCGAGTCGGCTCTCGAGACCGCCGGTCGGCTCGGGATCGAGCTGGTGCTGCGCCCGGCCGCCACCGCCGCCGACGCCGTCGAGCCGATGGTCACGGCGTTCCTCGACGACGACCCCGGTCTCACGGCGCTGGTCGTCCACAGCGACCGGACCATCGCGATGCTTCCCGCGATCCTGGGTCGACGCGCTGTCGCCGTGCCCGGGCAGCTGTCCGTCGTGAGCCTGTACTCGGCCGAGTTCGCCCGCGACTTCTCGCTCCCCTACAGCTACGTCGAGACGGGTGCCGCCGAGCTCGGCGCGCACCTGGTCGACACGCTCGTCGAGCGGATCGAGCAGCCGTCCCGCGGCGAGGAGCCGTCGATCCGACTCCTGCCCGCGCGTCTCGTCGACCGCGGGAGCGCCCGCGCGGTCTGAGGACCGCTCCAGAGCCCCCGAGGCCCGGTCAGAAGCGCGAGGCGACCTCGTAGAGGACCTCGTCGTCGCCCGCGTAGACGCCGTCGCGCCGCGGCCAGTGCGCGATCACGTCCGTGAAGCCGAGCTCCTCCGCCCGGCCGGCCATGTCCTCGAACCGGGCGACGCTCTCGAGGGAGTAGTCGCCCCCGGAGTCGAGCGAGAGGTGGCGCTCGACGGTGCGCGGGTCGCGCCCGGCCGCGTCGAGCGCCGCGTCGAGCCGCCGGGAGAGGGACGCGACCGCCCGCCACCACTCCTCGCTCGACACTCCCTCCGGGCCGGTGGTGACCCAGCCCTGCCCGCGCTCGGCGACGAGCGCGAGGCCCTTCGGCCCGTTCGCGGCGAGGACGAACGGGACGCGGGGGCGCTGCACCGGCTCGCCCACCATCCGCGCCGAGCGGGCGGTGAACCACTCCCCCTCGAGGTCCACGCCGCTCGAGCCGGGCTCCTCGAAGCGCAGCAGCGCGTCGAGGGCCGTGACGAACTCGGTGAAGCGCTCGTGCCGCTGCCGGGGCGAGTAGTCGGGCTGCCCGAGCACGCGCGCGTCGAAGCCCGTGCCGCCCGAGCCGACCCCGAGGATCGTCCGACCGCCCGAGATCTCGTCCAGCGTCGCGATCTCCTTCGCGAACGGCACCGGGTGGCGGAAGTTCGGGGAGGCCACGAACGTGCCCAGGCGGAGCGTCTCGGTCACCATCGCAGCAGCGGTGAGGGTGGGGACGGTCGCGTGCCACGGCTGGTCGGCGAGGGAGCGCCAGGAGAGGTGGTCGTAGGTCCACGCGTGGTCGAAGCCCAGGCCCTCGGCCGACTGCCACTTCCGGCGGGCCTCGGCCCACGGGTCCTGCGGGAGGATGACGATGCCGTGTCGCATCGTCCGAGTGTACGAGCGCCGTCGGGTCAGAGCGCGGCGGGCGGCACCGGGGGCGGATCGGGCACCTCGTCCACGACCGAGCGCGGGACCATCAGGGTCGGCATCCGCACGCGCAGGCGCAGCGGTTCCCGCTCCGACGCGCCGAGCAGCTCGCGGGCGGCGCTCCGCACCTGCCGGGCGAGCGCCGGGTGCACGGCCCCCGGATCCTCGAACGCGGAGACCAGCTCGCGCAGCACTCGGGTGGTGCTCCGCGGGTCGCCGTCCTGCCTGGGCATCGGATCGGCCCCTCACTCTCGGCACGGCCGTCAGGGTCCCGGCGGTGCAGCGGATGTCTCGCGCCGACGGTAGGGCCGGGGACGGCGCCGTGGCACTGAGGTTGACAACGGGAGGACCCGGCGGATCGCGGTGCGCGGGGTGCGATCCGCGGCGAGGGCGGTCCTGGCGGGGAACGACGGCCACCGCCGGGAGAGCCCGCTTCCACGATCGCGCCCGTCCGGTCGCGGCTACTCTCGGGGCGTGATCACGACGACGGAGCGGGTGGACGACTGGATCGAGGGCTGGTGCCGGGCACGCGGCGTGCAGCGCGTCCGCGAGGACGGGGCATGGCTGGTCGATGTCGGAGCGGAGTCGCGCACGCGGGAGCGGATCCTGGTCGATCCGTCGCCCTCCGCGCTGCAGGCGGGCGCCGAGCAGACGGCCGGGCCCCGGGAGTGGATGACGGTCATCGGCCTGGGCGACGACGCCCGCCTCGCGCCCGCCGCCGGGCTGGAGCTCGTGTCGGGCGACGAGAGCCTGATGGCGGCGCTCCTCGACACGGGCCGCACCGCCGAGGGTGCCCTGCTCGAGGGAGCCGTGCTCGAGGCCGCCGACGGAGTGGCGAGCGTCCGGCTGCTGGTCGACGGAGTCGTCGCCGCTCAGGGCACCGCCGCCGTGCACGGGACGGTCGCGGTCCTGGACCGGATCGAGACCGATGCGCGGTTCCGCCGACGCGGGCTGGGACGGCGGGTCGTCGACGCCCTCACCGCCTGGGCCCGGTCCGAGGGTGCACGGAGCGGTCTCTCGTCGCCAGCACGGACGGCCGCGCCCTCTACCTCACCCTCGGCTGGGAGGTGGTCGCGCCGGTGCGCATCTGGCGCGGGGCCGCACTCCGAGATCCGGGACAGGGCTGCGCGGCCGCCGGGCGATGATCCCCCGCCGTACGGCCCTCCGGGAGCGCACGTCCGCCTGAGTACGGAATCCCGCGCAGCGGATACAGGCGGCGGAGAACGGCGGAGCAGCCGTGAAGCGGCCGCCCGCCGATCTGTATTCAGCCGATAACACCACCCTCGAAAGAGGGACGCGCGCTATCGCTCGAACAGCCTTGTCCGAGAAGCGGATCATCCGCTTCTCGGACTCGTGTCACCGCCCTCGGGTCGTCAGCCGAGAGCGCCCTTCTCGGCCGAGTAGAGCTGCTTCACCTGCTCCGCGGTCAGCGCCCGGTCCCACACCCGCAGTCGGGCGAGGGAGCCGGCGAAGCGGTTGATCATCGTGCCGTCCCGGCCGACCGCTCCGACCACGAAGTCGCCCGGAGCCGCGTTGAGGCCGTCGGGGTAGACGTAGGGGTTCTTGGCGTAGGTCGCGCCGAGCTTGTCGGTGTACACCGGGTAAGCGGTGGCGGCGCCGTCGAGGTACGAGACCGCGACTGCGCCGTCGTACGTCCCGACGTGCAGCTGCCACACGCCGCGCGTGATCCGGCGGGGCTCCACCGAGTAGTCGCGCGAGTACGGGTAGCCGGGCGTCGGCCCGCCGAGCTTCGAGACGTGCATGCACACTCGCTCCCAGCCGCCGTACTCGGGGAGGTTGTTGAACAGCGCATAGGAGCGCAGCGGCCCGACCGTCGACTCCTCCCAGACGCCCGCGATGCAGGCGCCGTCCGCGTCGGAGTTGAGCACCCACACCGCGATCGTCACCTGGCCGGTCGAGGCGCCCAGGTTGAGCGGGCCGACCTCGTCCTTGGGGACGACCAGGTGGTCCGTCGTCCCGTTGAGGGCGACTCCGGTGCCGAACGGCGTGGCGACGGCGCGGGCGGAGGAGCCCGCGCCCTGCCGGAGCGCCGGAGCGCCCGCGACGGCCGAGGCGAAGGGGGCGGCGCTCTCGGCGAAGGACCACTCCGCGATCGGCGTGGGCACGGTGACCGTGGGGACCGGAGCGGCGTCGCCGACCACGAACGCGTCGAGGATCAGGTTGGTGCCGCTCGAGGCCGGGTTGCGGCCGCTCCCGCGGCGGATGGTCACCGTGTGCGGCCCGGCCGCGAGCTGTCCGCTGCTCCAGACCGTCTGCTTCGACCGCGTCGCGGCGCTGTAGCGGTCGACGGACGCGACCTTGACTCCGTCGAGCTCGACCTCGTTGATGCCGGACGAGCCGGTGAGGCGGCTGATCCAGCTCACGCTGGTACCCGTGAAGGCGAGGGTGGCGGAGGCGCCCGCGGTGGTCGAGTAGGCGATGCTGCCGCCGCTGTCCGTGCTCGCCTTCAACGTCGACCAGGTGCCGGTCGTGACGATCGGGGCGGCGCCGTTCTCGTAGGTGCCCGCTCCGGGCAGCGTCGTCGCCGGCGGAGGCGTCGCGTCGCCGACCACGAAGGAGTCGAGCAGCAGGTTGGTCCCGGTCGAGGCCGGATTGCGGCCGCTCCCCCGGCGGATCGTCAGCGTGTGCGGCCCGGCGGCGAGCTGTCCGCTGCTCCACACCGTCTGCTTCGAGCGGGTGGACGCGCTGTAGCGGTCGACGGAGGCGACCTTCACACCGTCGAGCTCGACGTCGTTGATCCCGGAGGACGACGTGAGTCGGCTGATCCAGGCGATGCTCGTGCCGGTGAAGGCGAGCGTCGCGGAGGCGCCGGAGCTGGTCGAGTAGGCGATGCTCCCGCCGCTGTCCGCGGTGGCCTTCAGCGTCGTCCAGGTGCCGGTGGTGACGATCTGCGCGGCGCCGTTCTCGTAGGTGCCCGCGCCGGGCAGCGTGGACACGGGTGGCGTCTCGGGCTCGGGCTCCGTCTGCGGCACGGGGCCCTCGGTGATCCAGCGCTGGAAGGTGTCGAGCATCTCCTTGTTGGTGAAGCTCGGGACCTTGTGCCCGTCGGTGCCCTCCCCCGGGTGGGTGCGGACCGTCGCCTCCTTCGCCAGGGGCAGGGCCGCGGCGTGGAGGGCGGCGCCGTGCAGGGCGAACGGCACGACCTTGTCGTCGGGCGATCCGGTGATCCTCAGCCGCGCACCGCGCCACACCGACGCGGGCAGCCGCGCCGGGTTGGTGGCGGCGATGGCCGCGGCGTCGGCGTACTCGGGGCCGATCCGGTCCGGTTCGCTCGCCGCCCGCTCCTCCATGTCGTAGGAGCTGTTGCAGAGGTACGCGCCCCGGATGTTCGGCACCATCCGCTTCCCGTAGGCCCAGGTCAGAAGCGGCCCGCCCCCGGAGTCGGAGCGGAGGAGGCTCGCGTCGATCCGCCATACCGACGAGGCCCAGGCGGCGACAGCGGCCTGGATCTCGATCGCCCGCGGGCTCGACCAGATGCTGCCGCCGTAGGTCGGGCAGATGCTGACGATGCCGCGGTCCACGGCGAGGTCGGCCGAGTACGCGAAGGCGCTCGAGAGCGCCGTGTGGGTGCCGTTGCGGGCGTGGTAGTACCAGAGCATCGATGCGCCCCTGGTCTGCGACGGAGGCGTCGCGTGCGGCACGAACAGGCGCGCCCGGTCCCCCGCGACGACGACGTCGATGATCTCGTAGCGCTTCCCGCCCGTCTTCGACGTGGCGGTGGACAGGCGCGAGACCTCGCCGGGCAGTCGGGGCACCGCGGTGAGGTCGCCGGCCGCGAGGGCCGGCGTCGCGAAGGCGATCGCGCCCGCGCCGGCGACGGATCCGGCGAGGATCGTGCGGCGGGAGAGAGCGGAGAGGGCCTTGACGCCCGATCGGGAGCCGGTGCGGGAGGAGTCGGCGGAGTCGCCGACGGCAGTGTCCTGAGGAGTCACGGAAGAGAGAGCCTTTCCGATCGTCACCGTTCCGGGTACACCGATCGAAAGAGGAGGAGAAGGCGTTCAGTGAACGAGCGGCAGCGCTCGCGTTACTGATGCGGATCACCTTCTCCTCGAGAAGGAAAGGGAAGCCGGATCAGGCTAACAGAGGGGATGAGAAGGGGTTCAGTATTTCTACCCACCGTTTCATCGACCGGAGGAGAATGGGCGAGGAATCGCTTATCCGGCCGCTTATCGTCCCTTTTCCGGTGACACGACGCGTGCTGGACACCGCCGTCTGGCAGGATGCCCCCGTGTCGGAGACGGGTCGGCTGCAGCGGGGCGGCGCCCTCCCCGTGCTCCTCGTGTTCCTCCGCCTCGGGCTGACCTCGTTCGGCGGGCCGATCGCGCACCTCGGCTACTTCCGCGAGGAGTTCGTGGTGCGCCGCGGCTGGCTGACCGATCGCGCGTACGCCGACCTCGTCGCGCTGTGCCAGTTCCTCCCCGGACCCGCGTCCAGCCAGGTCGGGATGGCTGTCGGCCTGCAGCGCGCGGGACTCGCCGGACTGGTCGCCGCGTGGTGCGGATTCACGCTCCCCTCGGCGATCGCCCTGGTCCTCGTCGCCGGTCTCGTCGCCGGTGCGGGCGATGTCGCCTCCGCCGGCTGGCTCCTGGGCCTCCAGGCGGCGGCGGCCGCGGTCGTCGCGCAGGCCGTGCTCGGGATGGCGCGCTCGCTCGCACCGGACCGCCGCCGCGCGACGATCGCCGGCGCAGCGGCTGTCGCCGTCCTCCTCGCCCCGGAGCCCGCGCTGCAAGTGGGGGTGATCGCGGCGGCGGGCCTGGCCGGCGTCCTGTGGCTCCGCCGTGAGGAGGCGGCTCCGGACGACGGCCCGGGCTTCGCGGTCCGGATCCCGACGGCGCTCGCGGTCTCGGCGCTCGCCCTCTGGGGACTCCTCCTGGCCGGCCTCCCCCTGCTGGCCGCTCTCACGGGCGAGGGAGCGGCGGGTCTCGCCTCCGTCTTCTACCGCGCGGGCGCTCTGGTGTTCGGGGGCGGCCACGTCGTGCTGCCTCTGCTGGAGGCGCAGACGGTCGGCGCCGGCACGGTCGGGCAGAGCGAGTTCCTGGCCGGATACGGGGCGGCGCAGGCGGTGCCCGGCCCGCTCTTCACATTCTCCGCGTTCCTCGGCGCGGTGGGCGCGGGGACGCCGGACGGTGTCGCGGGGGCGGCGATCGCGCTGGTCGCGATCTTCCTGCCGGGCGCTCTGCTCGTGGTCGGCGTGCTCCCGTTCTGGCAGCGGCTGCGGCACCTGCCGGTCGCGCAGCGGGCGCTGGCCGGCGTGAACGCCGGCGTGGTGGGACTGCTCGGCGCCGCCCTCTACGACCCGGTGCTGACCGAGGGCATCGGCTCGACCGGCGCTCTGACGCTCGCGATCGGCGCCTTCGTGGCGCTGACGCGCTGGACCGTGCCCCCGTGGATCGTCGTCCTCGCCGCCGCGGGCCTCGGCGCCCTGCTCCTCTGACTCCCTCCGGGGACGACGATCCGGACCAGCCCTGGCAGTCTGGACGCATGAGGGCTCGGGGGACGACAGCGGCAGTGGCGACGACGGCAGCGGCGGGGCTCCTGCTGCTGGGCGGGTGCACCGCCGGCGGCGGGGCCGAGGCGGGCGCCACGGCGTCCGCGCCCGCCTCGCGGACGCCGAGACCCGCCATCACCGACCTGATCACTCCGAGCCCGACCCCCTCCGCTCCGGCGACCGCCGAGCCGGTCGGAACCGTCGTCGACGCCGGGCCGGTCGGCGAGGGAGTCCCCGCCACCGTCTCGGGCACCGGCCCGGCCGACGTGTCGTTCCAGCGGCAGGGCGAGTTCGCGGTCGTCCTGAGCCTGGACTGCTCGGCCTGCACCGGCACGGCGATCGTCACCGCCGCGGGCCGGATGACGCCCTTCGGCGAGGCCGCCGCCCCGATGACGGGGTCGTTCCTGACCGGGATCTTCCGCGACGACCCCGTCGAGCAGCAGGTGATCGTCCGAGCCGACGGGCCGTGGACGCTCGGCCTGCAGAGCTGGAACGACCTCGCGACGGTGAGCGGTGCGCAGTCCGGCACCGGCCCGGCCGTCCTGTTCTTCTCCGACGACGTCCCGCGCGTGACGGTCGACTACACGCCCGCGGGTCCGGACGACTCGTTCTCCGGCCGCGTGTTCACGACCTCCGATCAGCCGCAGCTGTTCGGCGACTCCGTCGCCTTCTCCGAGGTGTTCGAGGCCGACCTGCCCGGCGTCATGGCCGTCCAGACCGAGGGGACCTGGACCGTGACGCCGACGCCCTGACCCGGGGTCGCGACGCGCCGTCCGCGGAGTCGGGGAACGGGCGCCCCTCGGCCCAGACCCGCTGCACGCGGAGCGACGCGTCGAGCAGGACGACGTCGGCGCGGTACCCGGGGGCCAGCAGGCCGAGGTCGCCACGGCCGAGCACGCGGGCGGGAACGGCGGTGAGGGCGGCGACGGACGCCTGCAGCCCGAGCCGGCCGGGCCCGACGGCCCGCCGCAGGGCCTCCTCCTGCGTGAGCGTGGATCCGGCGAGCACAGCGGTGCCCGCGAGCCGGGCGACTCCGCCGAGCACCTCGACGTCGAGCGGGCCGAGGCGGTGCACTCCGTCACCCGCCCCGGCCGCCGCCATCGCGTCGGTGACGAGCGCGATCCGCCCGGGAGCCGCCGCGAACGCGAGCCGCACCACCTCGACGTCCACGTGCCGGCCGTCGAGGATCAGCTCGAGCGCGACCCGCTCGTCCCCCAGGGCCACCGGGATCGGGCCCGGGGAGCGGTGGCCGATCCCGGGCATGGCGTTGAACGCGTGCGTGACCAGCCGGGCTCCGCGGTCGAACGCTGCCCGCGCCTGGTCGGCGTCCGCCTCGGTGTGGCCCACCGCGACCACCGTGCCGGCGCCGGCGAGCCGCTCCACCGCGGCGAGGGCTCCCGGCAGTTCGGGCGCGAGCGTGATCTGCGCGAGGCGTCCGCGGGCGGCGTCCAGCAGCCGGCCGACCGCGCCGGAGGAGGGGTGCACGAGAGCCGCGGGGTCGTGCGCTCCCCTGCGCGAGGGCGCGAGGAACGGGCCCTCCAGGTGCGCGCCGAGCACGAGCGGGTCGGCGGCCGCGAGAGCCGAGACCGCGTCCAGAGAGGCCTCCAGCTGCTCCAGCGGTGCCGACACCAGGCTGACCAGCGAGCGCGTGGTGCCGCGGGAGCGGTGCAGCGCGAGGCCCGCGCGGATCGCCTCCGCTCCTCCGTCGAAGGCGTGACCGCCCCCTCCGTGCACGTGGAGGTCGAGGAAGCCCGGGACAGCGGTGAGGCCCCGCGCGTCGTGCAGCTCCGCCCCCTCCGCCTGCGCCTGCCAGCCGGTGCCGGTGCCGGTCGCCGTGATCGCGCCGTCCCGCGCGCGGAGCCAGTGGTCCTCCACCGTCCCGGCCGCGTCGACCTTCCGTGCGCTGTGGATGATCAGCGCGGCGTGCGCCATGCGGTCACCTCCTGGGTGTCGGTTCCGGATCGTCGGGGACTCCGCCCCTCCCGACGATGGCACAGCCCCTGCCGGTCGAGCCGGTCTGACACCGATCACTGCGCCACCCGAACGCATTCCGCGCCTCCGCGTCACGAACAGGGACCTCGCGCGTCTCCTGTGCATGCCTCCCCTGGACACCCGAACCCCCGCCCCCCGCCTCGCCGCCTCCCGCCGGCCGCTCGACGTCGTCGCCATCGCGGCGGCCGCCCTCGTCAACGAGCGCTACCTCGATCGGCGCTTCACCGTCCACCACCTCGCCGCCGAGCTGCGGATGCCCGCCCTGCTGCTGCGGCTGCGGTTCCGCCGCTGCTACGGGCTCGGCCTCGACGAGCACCTCGCCCTCCGCCGACTCGAGCTGGCCGCCGTCCTGATGGCGAGCACCCCCGTCGCTCTCGGCGGCCTCGACCGCATCGCCCGGGGCTCCGGCTACCGGGGCACCGCCGAGCTGGACCGCGACCACCGGAGGCACCGCCGGTCCTCCGCGCTGGCCGCCTGGTTCCGGGCCGCCCCGCGTCCCGAGCGCGAGCACCGGCCCGGCACCCGGCCCGAGGAGGAGCGGCTCGCCGCAGCGCCGGGCGCCGCGACGCCGGACCGCCCCAGCAGCGTCCGCTCGGCACCTGTCACCCCGCTGAGGCGCCGCGCCTGAGCCCGGCCGCGGAGCGGTACAGTGCCACGATGCGCACCTCCGGAACCCGCCGATGACGGCCGTCCGCTACGTCGCGATCGGCGATTCCTTCACCGAGGGCGTCGGCGACGAGCGGCCGGACGGCACCCCGCGCGGCTGGGCCGATCTGGCGGCCGCGGGATGGGCGGCGGCCACGGGTGAGCGGATCGAGTACGCCAACCTCGCGATCCGGGGCCGGCTCATCGCGCCGATCCTCGCCGAGCAGCTCGAGCCCGCGCTCGCCCTGGGTCCGACCCACCTCTCCTTCAACGGAGGCGGCAACGACATGCTGCGCCCGCGCGCCGACATCGAGCGGATCGCCGACGCCTACCTCCGTGTGCTCGAGCGCTGCGACGAGCAGGGCGTCGTGCTGATCGCCCTGGCCGGCGCCGACCCGTCGCCGCGGCTCCCGCTCGGCTCGCTCATCCGCCGCCGCGGGGACGCGCTGACCGACGCCGTCCTGCGTCGGACGAGCCATCGGACCGACGTGGTCGTCGCCGACAACTGGCACGACCCCGCTTTCGCCGATCCGGAGCTGTGGTCGGAGGACCGCCTGCACCTCGGCCCGCGGGGGCACCGGCGGGTGGCCGACCGGGTCCTGCGGGCGCTCGGGCTCACGCCGCCCGCCGCGCTGCCCGACGCTCCCGAGGCCGCACTCCGGCGCGGCGGAACCGTGCAGTACTACCGGCAGCACGTCGCGCCGTGGGTGCAGCGCAGGCTCACCGGCACGTCCTCCGGGGACGGCCGCGCCGCGAAGTACGCGGGCTTCGTGCCGATCGACCCGGTCTGACGCCTCCTCCGAGGAGCACGGCCCTCGTTCGACGGGCAGGGATCTCCCCTGCGGCGCTCAGCGGCGACCTCTCGTGGCCGCTCGACGACGTCGAGCGCTCAGTGCCAGCCGTACCGCGCCGAGAGCACCCGGGCGACGGCGTCGTACCGAGCACGCTCCAGAGCTGCTCCTTCGCGACGCATCCCGGCGGGGTGCACGCGGAACACGCGCTCCGGGTCGACCCAGCTGGGGCGCCCGTCCGGGTCCCAGCCGCCGGTCCCGACGGCCAGGTAGTCGGAGTGCTCCTTCGAGCTCAGCCGCACGGCGAGCACCGTCCCCGACTTCTCGACCGCGAGCACGAGCACCGGGCGGTCCTTGCCGCGGCCGTCGTCCTCCTCGTACGGCACCCAGGTCCAGACGACCTCGCCCGGGTCCGGGTCGCCGTCGGGCGTGGGCGCGTAGCCCAGGCGGACCCCGCGGAGCCGCGACGGGTCGACCTCGACGGTGCGGCCCACTCCGCTCGCGCCCGGGGTCGGCGCCGTCGTGCTCAGGTACGGGCGCTGCGGGCGGGGCCCGGCGTCCGGCCGCGGGGCGACCGCGCGGCCGAGGAGTCGGAGGAGCAGGGACACGACCGAGCGCGAGGAGGGCACTCCGGAACCCTAGCCCGGATCCGCGACCGCCCGCCCGCGGGGGCGCGCCCGGCGGTCGCCCGGCCCGGACGCGCCGACGGGGTGCCGGCTCCGGAGAGCCGGCACCCCGTCGGGTGCTGTGGATTAGAGGGTCAGTCCGCCAGGACGTAGCCCGCCTCTCCGTGGATGGCCGTGTCGATGCCGGCGATCTCGTCCTCGTTCTTCACGCGGAAGCCCATCGTCTTCTGGATGATCCAGCCGATGAGGAGCGTCATGACGAAGGAGTAGGCGAGGACGGTGAAGGCCGCGAGGGCCTGCTTGCCGAGCTGGCTCGCGTCGCCGGTGAGGAACAGGCCCACGCCGGTGCCGAAGAAGCCGATGTAGAGCGTTCCGATGAGGCCGCCGACCAGGTGCACGCCGACCACGTCGAGCGAGTCGTCGTAGCCGAGGCGGTACTTGAGGTCGATCGCCAGGGCGCAGACGGCGCCGGTGATGACGCCCAGGACGATCGCCCAGAACGGCGACAGGCTGGCGCACGCCGGGGTGATCGCGACGAGGCCCGCGACCGCGCCCGAGGCGGCGCCGATCGAGGTGGGCTTGCCGTCCTTGATCTTCTCGACGACGAGCCAGCCGAGGATCGCGGCGGCCGGAGCGGCGATGGTGTTGAGGAAGGCGACGGCCGCGATGCCGTCGGCGGCGAGCTCGGAGCCGGCGTTGAAGCCGAACCAGCCGAACCACAGCAGTCCGGCGCCCAGGAGCACGAACGGCGGGTTGTGCGGCTGGTGCGCGCCCTTGGTGAAGTTGACGCGCTTGCCGAGCACCAGGGCGAGGGCGAGGGCCGCCGCTCCGGCGTTGATGTGGACGGCGGTGCCGCCCGCGAAGTCGATCGCGCCGACGCCGTAGGCGATCCAGCCGCCGTCGACGACGGTGGCGTCGTCGCCGAGGGTGAAGTTGAAGACCCACGAGGCGACCGGGAAGTAGACGACGGTGGCCCAGACGCCGGCGAAGACCATCCAGGCGCCGAACTTCGCGCGGTCCGCGATGGCGCCGGAGATGAGCGCGACGGTGATGATCGCGAACGTCGCCTGGAACGCGGCGAAGGCCAGCGTCGGGAAGGCCGACGTCTGCTCGCCGAGCGCGTCGTTGTAGATGCCCTGCAGGCCGATCTGGGCGGTGTCGATGCCGAGGACGCCGTCGATGCCGACGAAGGTGTCGGTCCCTGCGGGGCCGGACGGGCCGTTGCCGAACGCGATCGCGTAGCCGTACAGGACCCAGAGGACCCCGATGAGGCCCATGGCTCCGAAGCTGAGCATCATCATGCTGATGACGCTCTTCGCACGCACCAGGCCGCCGTAGAAGAAGGCGAGCCCGGGGGTCATGAGCAGGACCAGCGCGGCTGCGATGAGCAGGAACGCGGTATTGCCTTGATCCATTGTTGAACCTCTCGTGAGTGTGCAGAGAAAAGCCCGGAGCGAGGACGCTGCGTCGGAGCACGGCCTGGAGACACGCGGGTGTCGGGTCACCTCGGGTAGCCGACAGTCTGGTGGCGCGAGGTTTCGTCCCGTGAGGCACCGCGTTTCGCGGAGGTTACGGCCGAGGCCCCTGTGTAAAAAGCGCGTTACGGCGCGCTGGCGGACGGCACGACGACGAGCCCGGGAACGCCGGGAGGAGAGCGGATCCGCCCCTAGGAGCGGGGCGCCATCGAGGTGAGCGCGATGAGCCGCGACATCGAGCGCAGGTACTTCTTGCGGTAGCCGCCGCTCAGCATGTCGCCGCCGAAGACCTCGTCGAGGGGCGTCCCGGAGGCGAGGACCGGGATCTGCGCGTCGTAGACCCGGTCGATGAAGGCCACGAGGCGCAGGGCGTCGGTCTGGTCGGTCAGAGCGGTGACGCCCCGGAGCACGATGGTGTCGACGCCGTCGATCACCTTGATGTAGCGGGAGGGGTGCACGGTGCCCAGGTGGTGCACGGCCTCCGCGAACGGGTCGTCGGTGACGACGGAGCCGGCGGGGGCGGCCGCGACGAGAGCGTCGATCTCCTCGTCGGTGCGCACCACGGCGTGGCCCTCGATGTCGCGGCGCCGGTAGTCGGTGCCGTCGATCCGCATCGTCTCGAAGTGGGCGGCCATCGACTGGATCTCGCGGAGGAAGTCCGCTGCGGCGAAGCGCCCCTCGCCCAGCGCGTTGGGCGGGGTGTTCGAGGTCGCGGCGATGCGGGTCCCGGAGGCGACCAGCTCGCCGAGGAGCCGCGTCATCAGCATCGTGTCGCCCGGGTCGTCCAGCTCGAACTCGTCGATGCACAGCAGCGCCGAGCCCTTGAGGAGAGAGACGGTCGCCGCGTAGCCGAGCGCGCCGACGAGCGCGGTGTACTCGATGAACGTCCCGAAGTAGGTGCGGCCCGGCACCGCGTGCCAGATCGCCGCGAGCAGGTGGGTCTTGCCGACGCCGAAGCCGCCGTCGAGGTACACGCCCGGCTTGACCGCGGGGGCCTTCTTCCGGCCGAAGCCCAGGAAGCCGCCTCCCTTGGATCCGCCGCCGGCGGCGAACGCGCGCAGAGCCTCCACCGCGTCGGCCTGCGAGGGGTACTCCGGGTCGGGACGGTAGCTCTCGAAGGTGGCGCCCTCGAACTGGCGCGGGGGCACCAGCGTCGACGCGATCTCGTGCCCGCTGATCTGGGGCGAGCGGGCGGTCAGGCTGCTCGTCGATCGGACGTCGTCGGGGCTCACTCGCGTCTCGCATCCTGCGCACGGCGGGGTCCGTGCGCTCAGTGGCGGCGGCCGCACCGGGCACGGAGCCGCCGCGGTTCTGTGTCGAACTCTTACGGCGCCCTTCGTGCGGCGTCGTCCGCGGACGCGTACTGTCGCTGAAGGGCGGGCTCCAGCGTAGCCCGCCGTGGAATCACGCCCGCGCTCCGCGCACCATCCTGGAGGTCCTCCTTGTCCGTCGAAACCGATCCGTCGCCGAAGTTCGCCTCCTACGCGCACCCCGAACGGCTCGTCAGCGCCGACTGGCTCGAGCAGCGCCTCGGCACTCCCGGTCTCGTCGTCGTCGAGTCCGACGAGGACGTCCTGCTCTACGAGACCGGCCACATCCCCGGCTCCGTCAAGATCGACTGGCACACCGACCTCAACGACCCGGTGCAGCGCGACTACATCGACGGCGCCGCGTTCGCCGCGCTCGTCGGCGGCAAGGGCATCGCCCGCGACACCACCGTCGTCGTCTACGGCGACAAGAACAACTGGTGGGCCGCCTACGCGCTCTGGGTCTTCACCCTCTTCGGTCACGAGGACGTCCGTCTGCTCGACGGCGGCCGCGACAAGTGGCTCGCGGAGGGCCGCCCGACGACCACCGACGCCTCCTCCCCGGAGCCCGCCGAGTACCCCGTCGTCGAACGCAGCGACGCCGAGATCCGCGCCTTCAAGGACGACGTCCTCGCGCACTTCGGCAACCCGCTGATCGACGTCCGCTCCCCGGAGGAGTTCACCGGGCAGCGCACCACGGCGCCGGCCTACCCGGAGGAGGGCGCCCTGCGCGCCGGTCACATCCCCAGCGCGCAGAACGTGCCCTGGGGCAGGGCCGCCGCCGAGGACGGCACCTTCCGCCCCCTCGACGAGCTGAACGGCATCTACCGCGAGGGCGCGGGGCTGAAGGACGGCGACTCCGTCATCGCTTACTGCCGGATCGGCGAGCGCTCCGCCCACACCTGGTTCGTGCTGACCCACCTCCTCGGCTTCGAGGGCGTCCGCAACTACGACGGCTCCTGGACCGAGTGGGGCAGCGCCGTCCGCGTCCCGATCGTGCAGGGCGCCGAGCCCGGCGAGGCCCCCGCGGCCCGCTGACGCGTCACGACGGAGGCCGGGAGCGCCGATCCGCCCGTCGACGGGCCGGATCCGGGCTCCCGGCCTCCGCTGCGACCGCCCGCCGCCCCTCCCCCGATGAGACACTGGACCGGATGACCGACACCACGCTCCCCGACGCTCTGCGCGACATCCGCGAGGAGTTCCTCGCCCTCGAGAAGCCGGAGCGCCTGCAGCTCCTGCTCGAGTTCTCGAACGAGCTCCCCGACCTGCCCGAGCGCTACCGCGACCACCCGGACCTCTTCGAGCGCGTGGAGGAGTGCCAGGCGCCCGTCTTCATCGTCGTCGACGTCGAGGGCGGGATCGTGCACCTGCACGCCACGGCTCCCCGCGAGGCGCCCACGACGCGCGGCTTCGCGTCGATCCTGGCGCAGGGCCTGGCCGGGCTCACCCCCGAGCAGGTGCTCGCCGTTCCCGACGACTTCCCGCAGACCATCGGCCTCTCGGAGGCGGTCTCGCCGCTGCGCCTGCGCGGCATGACCGCGCTGCTCGGCCGTACCAAGCGGCAGGTCCGCGCGCACCTGGCCGCATGATCCTCCGGCCGCTCCTCCCCGCCGGTCGGCCGATCGTGATCGGCGAGGAGGGCGCGCGAGCGGCGGTCGCGGCCGCCTGGCGTCCCGACGAGGCGGTGCGCGTGCGCCTGAACATGATCGCGAGCGTCACCGGCTCCAGCACCGGCTCCGACGGCACGAGCGAGACGCTCACCAACCGCGTCGACCGCACGATCCTCGGAGTCGTCCGCGAGCAGGCCGACGTCGTCCTCGTCGGAGCCGCGAGCGTCCGCGCCGAGGGCTACCGCGTCCCCCGGCGGGTCCCGCTCGCCGTCGTCTCCGCCTCGGGCGATCTCGCCGGGCACCGCCTGGAGCTGCAGGAGGGCTCCCGGGTCCTGCTGCTGGTGCCGGAGTCGCGCGGCGCGGTGGAGGGGCTCCCCGCCGGCGTCGAGGTCGTCCCGGTCCCGTCCTCCTCGGAGCGGATCGGTGTCGACGAGCTCCTGGAGGCTCTCGCCGGGCTCGGCCTGCACCGCGTCGTCTGCGAGGGCGGCGCCTCGCTCTCGGGCCAGTTCCTCGCCTCGGGCCGGGTCGACGAGCTGTGCCTCACCACCTCGCCGCGCGTCGTCCTGCCGGGCCTCCCGGTCGCGACGGGCACGGCCGTCGTCGACGACGCCTACGCCCTGACGCTCCTGGCCGCGGACGATTCCGGGGCCGTCTACGCCCGCTGGAGCCGCACGCGCTGAGAGCCGCCCACCCGGCGTGCCTCCGCGTCCCGGGCGCGTCGGAACCCTAGTCTGCGACCGTGCCCGAATTCCCAGCGTCGTCCCAGCTCCCCGAGGAGTTCAGGGTCGCGACGGAGTCGATCCGCGCCGCTGCCACGCGCGCCGAGCTCACCGTGTCCGAGATCGCCTCGCCGTCGGGTCTCGCGCCCTGGGCCCTCGCCCTGTCGGGCGACGTCGCGCCGCACGCGCACGGACGCGACTCCGAGCTGGGCACGGGGCGCTTCATCCTGCTCTACGACCCCGAGGAGCCCGAGCAGTGGGGCGGCCCCTTCCGTGTCGTCTGCTTCGCCCAGGCCCCGCTCGAGGTCGAGATCGGCACCGATCCGTTCCTCGCCGAGGTCGCCTGGTCCTGGCTCATCGACGCCCTCGGGGCGCAGGGCGCCTCCTATTCCGCCGCGTCCGGCACGGCCACCAAGGTGCTCTCCACCGGTTTCGGCGAGCTGGCCGCTCAGGGGGACGGTGCGCAGATCGAGATCCGCGCCTCCTGGAGCCCGGATGATGCGCAGCTCGCCGCTCACATGGAAGGGTGGGGGGAGCTGTTGTGCATGCTCGCGGGTCTCCCGCCCGTATCGAGCGACGGTGTGACCCCGCTCGCCTTCCGACGGAACAACCGTGACTGATTACCGTGTCCTCTCCACGCCCGACGAGTTCCTCGCCGCGGTCGACGCCCTCGCCGCCGGCGAGGGCCCCGTCGCCGTCGACGCCGAGCGCGCCTCCGGCTTCACCTACTCGCAGCGCGCGTACCTGATCCAGGTCTACCGGCGCGGCGCCGGCGCGTTCCTCTTCGATCCCCCCGCCATCGGCCGGATGGACGCCCTGCAGGCGGTCATCGGCCAGGAGGAGTGGGTCCTCCACGCCGCCAGCCAGGATCTCGCCTGCCTGCGCGAGGTGGGCCTGGACCCGGTGCGGATCTTCGACACCGAGCTCGCCGCCCGGCTCCTCGGACTGCCCAAGGTGGGCCTCGGCGCCGTCGTCGAGGACCTCCTCGGCATCCACCTGGCCAAGGAGCACTCGGCCGCCGACTGGTCGACCCGCCCCCTCCCCCAGAGCTGGCTCGTCTACGCCGCGAAGGACGTGGAGCTCCTCGTGGACCTCCGCGACCGCATGGAGGAGATGCTCATCGCCGCGCGGAAGACGCGCATCGCCCGCGAGGAGTTCGAGGCGACGCTCGCGCGCGCCCCGAAGGCGGTCCCGCCGGATCCGTGGCGCCGCCTCTCCGGCATGCACTCGCTCCGCGGCCCGCGCCCCCTCGCCGTGGCGCGCGAGCTCTGGCTGGCCCGGGACGCGTTCGCCCGCGAGCGCGACATCGCTCCCGGCCGCCTGATCCCCGACTCCTCGATCATCGCGGTCGCCCGCAACATCCCGACCAGCATCGGACAGCTCTCGGGCCGCCGCGACTTCACCGGCCGCGCCAGCCGCGGCGAGGTCGAGCGCTGGTGGGCCGCGATCGAGCGCGGGACGACGACCGAGGACCTGCCGAGCCCGACCCGCCCTGCCGCCGACACGCTCCCCCCTCCGCGCGCGTGGGGCGATCGCAACCCGGCCGCCGACGCCCGTCTGAAGGCGGGACGCGCCGTGGTCACCGAGATCGCCGAGCTGCTCTCGCTCCCGGTCGAGAACCTGCTCACGCCGGAGCTGCTGCGCCGGGTGGCCTGGAACCCGCCCGAGCCGTTGACCGCGGAGTCGGTCGCCGCGGAGCTCACCCGCGCCGGCGCCCGCGCCTGGCAGGTCGAAGCCACGTCGGGCTCGATCGCCACCGCGTTTGTCGAAGCGGCCCAAGCGCCGGCCGAGGGCACCGAAACCCCTTCGTAGGAAGCGGCAAAGGATTCCGGCTGCGCGGTACCGGTTCCTACGATCGACGGCGACCGTGAGTTCCTGGGAGGCATTGTGGCCGAGAGATCCGAAGTCGTGTTCGTCGACGGAGTCCGTACTCCGTTCGGGCGTGCCGGCGAGAAGGGCATGTACTGGCAGACCCGAGCCGACGACCTCGTCGTCAAGGCGATGATCGGTCTGCTGGAGCGCAACGGCGCGCTGCCGAAGGAGCGGGTGGACGAGGTGGCGATCGCCGCCACCACCCAGCAGGGCGACCAGGGCCTGACCCTCGGCCGCACGGCGGCGCTGCTCGCCGGGCTGCCGAAGTCGGTGCCCGGCTTCGCCATCGACCGCATGTGCGCCGGAGCGATGACCTCGGTCACCGCGACCGCGGGCGGCATCGCGTTCGGCGCCTACGACGTGGTCCTCGCCGGCGGCGTGGAGCACATGGGCCGGCATCCGATGGGCTTCGGCGCCGACCCCAACCCGCGCTTCCTCTCCGAGCGCCTCGTCGGCGAGGACGCGCTCAACATGGGCCGCACGGCGGAGCGGATCCACGACCGCTTCCCGCACCTGACGAAGGAGCGCGCCGACCACTACGCCCTGCGGAGCCAGCAGAAGCTCGCCGCCGCGTACGCCGCCGGCAGCATCCAGCCGGACCTCGTCCCCGTCGCCACGCGCAGTGCCGCGGGCTGGGGCCTGGCGACCGCCGATGAGGCACCGCGCCCCGAGACGACCCTCGAGGGCCTCGCGGGCCTGCGGACCCCGTTCCGCCCCCACGGCCGGGTGACCGCGGGCAACTCCTCCGGGCTCAACGACGGGGCGACGGTGTCGCTCCTGGCCAGCGCCGAGGCCGCGCAGGAGCTGGGCCTGTCCGCGAAGATGCGGATGGTGAGCTTCGCGTACGCCGGCGTCGAGCCCGAGATCATGGGCATCGGCCCGGTCCCCTCGACCGAGAAGGCGCTCCGCAAGGCGGGCCTGGGCATCGAGGACATCGGGCTCTTCGAGCTCAACGAGGCGTTCGCCGTGCAGGTGCTCTCCTTCCTCGACCACTTCGGCCTCGACGACGACGACCCGCGCGTCAACGAGTACGGCGGAGCGATCGCGATCGGCCACCCGCTCGCCTCCTCCGGGGTCCGGCTGATGATCCAGCTGGCCCGGCAGTTCGAGTCGCACCCCGAGGTGCGCTACGGCGTGACGGCCCTCTGCGTCGGCCTCGGCCAGGGCGGCACGGTGATCTGGGAGAACCCGCACTACGACGGCAAGCGCGGACGACGGAAGGGACGCTGACCCATGCTCGACGGATTCGAGAACCTCGTGGACCTCGCCGAGGGCGAGGTCGTCACCCACTCCTACGTCCGCGACGTGCCGCTGCCCAGCGGCCGCACGCTCGCCCTGATCACGCTCGACAACGACCG
Source organism: Rathayibacter sp. AY1F8 (assembly GCF_002932165.1). Lineage (NCBI taxonomy): Bacteria > Bacillati > Actinomycetota > Actinomycetes > Micrococcales > Microbacteriaceae > Rathayibacter > Rathayibacter sp. AY1F8. The sequence goes on along the minus strand of NZ_PSVB01000008.1, from coordinate 26,895 downwards.
CGACCACACCCGCCCCAATACCTTCGGGCCGGCGTCGCTCTTCGAGCTGGCGGACGTCCTCCTGGCGCAGAAGGAGCGCGCCTCGCGCGGCGAGATCCAGGCGGTCGGCATCACCGGCAAGCCGTTCATCCTCGCCGCGGGAGCCGACCTCAGCAAGGTCGGGGCCATCCCGAGCCGTGAGCTCGGCCGCCAGCTGGCGCGCCTGGGCCACCGCACGCTGGGGATGCTGGCCGAGCTGGGCGTGCCGTCCTTCGCCTTCATCAACGGCCTCGCCCTGGGCGGCGGCACCGAGATCGGCCTGAACGCCGACTACCGCACGGTCGACTCCTCCATCCCCGCGCTCGGGCTCCCCGAGGTCTTCCTCGGCATCATCCCCGGCTGGGGCGGCGCGTGGCTCCTGCCGAACCTGATCGGCATCGAGAACGCCCTCAAGGTCGTGGTCGAGAACCCGCTCAAGAACAACCGCACGCTCAAGGGCCAGGAGGTGTTCGACCTCGGCATCGCCGACGCGATCTTCCCGCCCGCCGCCTTCCTCGAGGACTCGCTCCGCTGGGCCGACGGCGTGATCGGCGGCTCCGTGAAGGTGGAGCGGCCGAACGCACCCGGCAAGCTGGAGCGGCTGGTCAAGTGGGACGTCGCGATCTCGATCGCTCGCAAGCAGCTGGAGTCGCGGATCGGCACGGTCGCGGCGTCTCCGTACCGCGCGCTGGAGCTTCTCAAGGCCGCGAAGAACACCACCCGCGAGGAGGGCTTCGCCGCCGAGGACGAGGCGCTGGCCGACCTGATCTCGGGCGACCAGTTCCGCGCGAGCATCTACGCGTTCGATCTGGTGCAGAAGCGCGCCAAGCGTCCCGCGGGAGCGCCCGACAGGGCGCTGGCCAAGCCCGTCACCAAGGTCGGGGTCGTCGGCGCGGGCCTCATGGCCTCGCAGTTCGCGCTGCTCTTCCTCCGCCGCCTCCAGGTGCCGGTGGTCATCACCGACCTCGACCAGGAGCGGGTCGACAAGGGCGTCGCGGGCATCCGCGCCGAGATCGATGCGCTGCTGGCGAAGGGGCGCGTCTCTCCCGACGACGCGAACCGCCTCCGGGCGCTGATCACCGGCACGACCGATCGCTCCGACTTCGCCGACGCCGACTGGGTGATCGAGGCGGTCTTCGAGGAGCTGTCGGTGAAGCAGGAGGTCTTCGCCGACATCGAGCGCTACGTCTCGCCCACGGCGGTGCTCGCGACCAACACCTCGTCCCTCTCCGTCGAGCGCATCGGCGAGCGGCTGGAGCACCCGGAGCGCTTCGTCGGCTTCCACTTCTTCAACCCGGTCGCGGTCATGCCGCTGATCGAGGTGGTCCGGACGCCGCACACCGACGACGAGACCCTCTCGACGGCGATGGTCACCGCCGCGAAGCTCAAGAAGAACGCCGTCATCACGCGCGACACCCCGGGCTTCGTGGTGAACCGCGTGCTGGCGAAGGTCCTGGGCGAGGCGATGCACGCGGTCGACACGGGCACTCCCTTCGAGGTCGTCGAGCAGTCGCTGGCTCCGTTCGGCCTGCCGATGACCCCGTTCGAGCTGCTCGAGCTGGTGGGCCTCAAGGTCGGCGCGCACGTGCTCGACACCCACCACGCCGCGTTCCCCGACCGCTTCTTCGACAGCCCCAACCTGCACCGCCTCGCTGAGCTCGGCCACGTCTTCGAGCGCGACGCGAAGGGGCGGGCGAAGGGCGTCGACAAGCGCGCTGTCGCGATCGTCGCCGGCGGCACGGAGCCGATGACGGCCGAGCAGCTGCGGCTGCGCGTCGAGACGGGTCTCGCGGACGAGGTCAAGCGGATGCTGGACGACGACGTCGTGCACGCCGCCGAGGACATCGACCTCTGCCTGATCCTCGGCGCGGGCTACCCGTTCCAGATGGGCGGGCTCACGCCCTACCTCGACCGCGTCGGCGCGAGCGAGCGGGCGTTCGGGGACACGTTCCACCACCCCGCGATCCGCGGCGTCGACTGACGCGGAGTGCAGTGACGCGGAAGGGGCGCCGGATCTGATCCGGCGCCCCTTCCGCGCGTCGCCTGCGGGACGGGTCCCGACGGACGATCAGTCGCTGCGGGCGTCGTCCCGGGCCTCGACCTCGTCCGGGAGCGGGCGGGCGACCGGGATCTTGCTGCCCAGCACCTGCGCGACGACGTCGCGAGCGATGTGCTGGGGAGTGAGTCCGACGTCCTCGAGGATCTCCTCGCGCTTGGCGTGGTCGAGGAACTGGTCGGGCAGCCCGAGCTCGGTCACCGCGGTGTCCACGCCGGCCTCGCGCAGGTCCTGGCGGATGCGTGTGCCGATCCCGCCGACGCGCACCCCGTCCTCGATCGAGACGACGATTCGGTGCTCGCGGGCGAGCTCGATGATGCTGGTGGGCACGGGCACGACCCAGCGGGGGTCGACGACAGTGGCTCCGATGCCCTGGGCCGCGAGCCGCTGAGCGACCTCGAGACCCATCGCGGCCATCGGCCCGACCGTGACCAGCAGCACGTCCTTGCGCTCGGCGCGGGCGAGCACGTCGACCCCGTCGCCGAGACGCTCGACGGCGTCGATCTCGTCGCCGACGCTCCCCTTCGAGAAGCGCACCACGGTCGGCGCGTCGGTGACGCCGACGGCCTCGCGCAGCTCCTCGCGCAGGCGCACGGAGTCGCGCGGAGCGGCGAGACGGATGTTCGGGACGACCTGCAGGATCGCCAGATCCCACATGCCGTGGTGGCTCGGACCGTCGGGTCCGGTGACTCCGGCGCGGTCCAGCACGAAGGTGACGCCCGCTCGGTGCAGTGCGACGTCCATCAGCACCTGGTCGAAGGCGCGGTTCACGAAGGTGGCGTACAGCGCGACGACCGGATGCAGCCCGCCGAAGGCGAGACCGGCGGCCGAGGTCACGGCGTGCTGCTCCGCGATGCCGACGTCGAAGACGCGCTCCGGGTACTTCTCCGCGAGGCGGTCGAGACCGACGGGCCGGAGCATGGCGGCCGTGATGCCGACGATCGTCGGGTCCTCGTCGGCCAGCGTGACGATCTCCTCGGCGAACACCGAGGTCCACGAGCGGGCCCCGGCCGCGCTCAGCGGCTCGCCCGTCTCGGGGTCGATCTGCCCGACGGCGTGGAACTGGTCGGCGAGGTCGTGCACGGCCGGACCGAAGCCCTTGCCCTTCTGGGTGATCGCGTGCACGATGACCGGCTGGCCGTAGTCCTTCGCCTGCTGGAGAGCCTCCTCCATCGCCGTCAGGTCGTGTCCGTCGATCGGCCCCAGGTACTTGATGTCGAGGTTGGAGTAGAGCGCCTCGTTGTTGATGAAGCGGCTGAGGAAGCCGTGGAGCCCGCCGCGCACGCCGCGGTAGACGGCGGCGGCGGGGCCGCCCAGCCGCTCCGAGACGGCCCGGGAGCCGCGGTGCATCGTGCGGTAGGTCGGCCGCGTGCGGACGCCGTTGAGGAAGCGGGCCATGCCGCCGATGGTCGGGGCGTAGGAGCGCCCGTTGTCGTTGACCACGATGACCAGCCCGCGGGAGTTGTCGTCGCTGATGTTGTTCAGCGCCTCCCAGGTCATGCCGCCGGTGAGGGCGCCGTCGCCCACGACCGCGACGACGTGGCGGTCGGTCTGACCGGTCATCGTGAAGGCGCGGGAGATGCCGTCCGCCCAGGACAGCGAGCTGGAGGCGTGCGAGCTCTCGACGATGTCGTGCGGCGACTCCCTCCGCTGCGGGTAGCCGGCGAGGCCGCCGCGCTGCCGGAGCTTCGAGAAGTCCTGGCGACCGGTGAGCAGCTTGTGGACGTAGGACTGGTGTCCGGTGTCGAACACGATCGCGTCGTGCGGCGAGTCGAAGACCCGGTGGATCGCGATGGTCGTCTCGACGACGCCGAGATTCGGCCCCAGGTGGCCGCCGGTCTTCGAGACCTCGCGCACGAGGAAGTCGCGGATCTCCTGCGCCAGCGTCTCGAGCTCGGCCGCGGTCAGGCGATCGAGATCGCGAGGACCGCCGATGGTCTCGAGAACAGCCATGCGCGCCGCCTTCCAGGGTCGTGAGCGAGGTGGGGACGTCTCCCGAGTCTACGCACGGGGCCCCCGGGAACGCGTGTGCGCCTCCCCCGCAGGGAAGGCGCACACGCTCTGCGGCTGATCTAGACGAGCGAGCGCAGCACGTACTGCAGGATGCCGCCGTTGCGGTAGTAATCCGCCTCACCGGGGGTGTCGATGCGGACGACCGCGTCGAACTCGACGGTCTGCTTGCCCTCGGCCGAGTGCTCGGTCGGCTCGGCGACGACGTGGACCGTCTTGGGGGTGACGCCCTCGTTCAGCTCCTCGATGCCCGAGATGCTGATCGACTCGGTGCCGTCCAGGCCCAGCGACTCCCAGCTCTCGCCCGCGGGGAACTGCAGCGGGACGACGCCCATGCCGATGAGGTTCGAGCGGTGGATCCGCTCGAAGCTCTCGACGATGACCGCCTTGACGCCCAGCAGGCTCGTGCCCTTGGCCGCCCAGTCGCGCGACGAGCCGGAGCCGTACTCCTTGCCGCCCAGGATGACGAGCGGGGTGCCCTCGGCCTGGTAGTTCTGCGACGCGTCGTAGATGAACGACTGCGGGGCGTCCGGCTGAGTGAAGTCGCGGGTGTAGCCGCCCTCCACGCCGTCGAGCAGCTGGTTGCGCAGGCGGATGTTCGCGAACGTGCCGCGGATCATCACCTCGTGGTTGCCGCGGCGCGAGCCGTAGGAGTTGTAGTCCTTGCGGTCGATGCCGTGCTCGTCGAGGTAGCGGCCGGCGGGGCTGTCGGCCTTGATCGAGCCGGCCGGGCTGATGTGGTCGGTCGTGACGGAGTCGCCGAGCTTGGCGAGCACGCGGGCACCGGCGATGTCGGTGACCGGGGTCGTCTCCATCGTCATGCCGTCGAAGTACGGGGGCTTCCGCACGTAGGTCGACGACTCGTCCCACTCGAAGATCGAGCCCTCGGGGGTCTGCAGCGCGCGCCAGCGCTCGTCGCCGTCGAACACGCCCGCGTACTGCGTGTCGAACATCGACTTGTCGATCGACGAGTCGATCGTCGCCTGAACCTCGGCCGCGTCGGGCCAGATGTCCTTGAGGAACACGTCGTTGCCGTCGGAGTCGGTGCCGAGCGCGTCGACCTCGAAGTCGAAGTTCATCGAGCCGGCGAGCGCGTAGGCGATGACGAGCGGGGGGCTCGCCAGGTAGTTCATCTTCACGTCCGGGTTGATGCGGCCCTCGAAGTTGCGGTTGCCCGAGAGCACGGCGGTCACGGCGAGGTCGTTGTCCTGCACCGCGGCCGAGATCTCCTCGAGCAGCGGGCCGGAGTTGCCGATGCAGGTCGTGCAGCCGTAGCCGACCGTGTAGAAGCCGAGCGCTTCGAGCGACTCGGTCAGGCCGGCCTTCTCGTAGTAGTCGGTGACGACCTTCGATCCGGGCGCCAGCGTGGTCTTGACCCACGGCTTGGCCTTCAGGCCCTTCTGCGCCGCGTTGCGGGCCAGCAGGCCGGCCGCGAGCATGACGGACGGGTTCGACGTGTTGGTGCACGAGGTGATCGCCGCGATCGCGACGGCGCCGTGATCGATCGTGAAGGTCCCGCCCTCGCCGAGCTCGACCGTGGTCGGCTTGGAGGCGGTCGCCGGCGCGTGCGAGCGGTGGGTGTGCTCGTGGCTGCTGTGCTCGTCCTGCGGCTGCAGCTCTCCGGGGTCGGAGGCGGGGAACGACTCCGCGATGGTCAGGTCGACGATGTCGTGCGAGACGTCCGCGTAGTTGGTGAGGTCCGATTCGAACTGCGTCTTGGCGGACGAGAGCTCGATCCGGTCCTGCGGGCGCTTCGGGCCGGCGATCGAGGGGACGACGGTGCCGAGGTCGAGCTCGAGGTACTCGCTGAAGACCGGCTCGACCGCGGGGTCGTGCCAGAGCTTCTGCAGCTTGGAGTACTGCTCGACGAGGGCGATCTGCTCGTCGCTGCGGCCGGTGAGGCGCAGGTAGTCGAGGGTCACGTCGTCGATGGGGAACATCGCGGCGGTGGAGCCGAACTCGGGGCTCATGTTGCCGATGGTGGCGCGGTTGGCGAGCGGCACCGCGGCGACGCCGGCCCCGTAGAACTCGACGAACTTGCCGACCACGCCGTGCTTGCGCAGCATCTGCGTGATGGTGAGCACGACGTCCGTCGCGGTCACGCCGGTCGGGATCGAGCCGGTGAGCTTGAAGCCGACGACCTTCGGGATGAGCATCGAGACGGGCTGGCCGAGCATCGCGGCCTCGGCCTCGATGCCGCCGACGCCCCAGCCGAGCACGCCGAGGCCGTTGACCATCGTCGTGTGCGAGTCGGTGCCGACGCAGGTGTCGGGGTAGGCGCGCAGCACGCCGCCCACCTCGCGGGTCATGGTGACGCGGGCCAGGTACTCGATGTTGACCTGGTGCACGATGCCGGTTCCGGGCGGGACGACCTTGAAGTCGTCGAAGGCGGTCTGGCCCCAGCGGAGGAACTGGTACCGCTCGCCGTTGCGCTCGTACTCGAGCTCGACGTTGCGCTCGAGCGCGTCCTCGGTGCCGAAGAGGTCGGCGATGACGGAGTGGTCGATGACCATCTCGGCGGGCGCGAGCGGGTTGATCCGGTTCGCGTCGCCGCCCAGGGCAGCGACGGCCTCGCGCATGGTGGCGAGGTCGACGATGCAGGGCACGCCGGTGAAGTCCTGCATGACCACGCGGGCCGGCGTGAACTGGATCTCGGTGTCGGGCTCCGACTCCGGGACCCACTCGCCGAGGGCGCGGATGTGGTCGGCGGTGATGTTCGCGCCGTCCTCCGTGCGGAGGAGGTTCTCGAGCAGCACCTTGAGGCTGAACGGGAGCTTCTCGTGACCGGGGACCCGGTCGATGCGGAACACCTCGTAGTCGGTCGAGCCGACCTTCAGGGTGTCTTTCGATCCAAAGCTGTCTACCGCGGACACGTCGCCCTCTCCTTCGCTGACTGCAGCGTCCGCCGACGGGCGGAGCCGCTCTCCGTCCTCATCTTGACGACCGCGCACAGCGGCCTGCCACCAAGGAGGACCTAACTCCTCGACGCCGAGGCGCCCGGTCGACCTCGCCGCGACGGTGCGGGGAGGCGAGCGCTATTTATCTCGACGTCGAGACAATTCTATGCACGATCCGGAGCATCGCCCGCATCGGCGCGCTCGTCGGCTCCGCGGTACTCGGCCCGGACGGCGAGCACGGTGAGCACCAGCAGCGGCGCGTACAGGGGCAGGCCCAGCGCCAGCTTCCAGATGCCCAGCGCCGTGGTGTCCTCGGCGAGGAACAGCGGGTACTGCACGGCCAGGCGCAGGAGGAAGAGCCCCGCCCACGCGAGGGTCAGGGCGCCGAAGAGGCGGCGCTTGCGCCGATCGGACCGCCAGGAGGTGCCGTCCCCCATCAGGAAGCCGGCGGCGACGCCGATCAGGGGCCAGCGCACGAGGACGGAGAGGAGGAAGACGAGCCCGTAGACGAGGTTGGTGAGCAGCCCCAGGGCGAAGTTGTCGACGCCCCGCCCGGTGAACAGCGCCAGTGCGGCCGAGACCACCACGGCGAGCAGTCCGCCGACGGCCTGGATCACCGGCGTCCGGCCGAGCACCCGCGCCACCGTGAACGCCACGGCGAGCCCGACGGACGCGACCAGCGAGAGCACGAGCTCCGAGGTGACCGTGTAGAGCAGGACGAAGGCGATGCCGGGCACGACGGCCTCGAGGATCCCCCGGACGCCGCCCATGGTGCGCAGCAGCGCCTTCCCGTCGAACGGCTCGCCGTCGGCGACCGCGCCGAGCCCCGAGCGGCGGGCGGCCTGCGCGATCGCGTCGCCGACCTCGGGCCGGACCGGCTCCTCCGATCGGGCCGGGTCCTCGGGCCGCACCGGCTCCATGCCGGTCAGCTCGCGCTCTGCTGGGTCTGGCTGCCGGTCGGCACCTTCAGCGGGATCAGGTCGCGCGGAGGCATCGGGCCGCTGCCGCGGACCACGACGATGCTGCGGAAGAGCTCCTCGACCGAGGCGGCCGCCTGCTCGTCGACGGCTCCGGCTCCGGCGATCACGCCGCGGAGGAACCAGCGCGGACCGTCGACGCCGACGAACCGGGCGACGCGGGTCTGGCCGCCGGCGATCGGGAGCTCGGCGACGAGCTCCGGACCGAAGACGCCGTCGCGCTCCGTCGTCGATCCGCCCTGACGGCCGATCTGCTCGGCGATCTGGCCGCGGATCTCGTGCCAGAGGCCCGAGGAGCGCGGCGCGGAGAAGGGCTGCACCTGCAGCGTCGACCCGGCGTAGTCGAGGCCGACGGCGATGACGCGCTTGGTCCCCTCCTCGACCTCGAGGCGGATGTGCATGCCCTCGCGGGGAAGCACCTTCACCCCGCCGAGGTCGATGTAGGGGCGGACCGGGTTGGCCTCGCGCTCGTCCAGGGGCCCGGCCTCCGCGCGGTCCTCCGGCGCCGACTTCTCGAAGTCCTGCTGGACGGGCTCGGCGGCCTCGCCGGTCGTGGACTGGATGTCGCTCATGCGCTCTCCTCGTGGATTCTGGTCTCCTGGGCGCCGGCGGCGTACCCGGTGGATCCGAAGCCGCCCGTGCCGCGGACCGACTCGGGAAGCTCGTCGACGGCCGTGAACCTCGCCTGGACGACGGGGACGATCACGAGCTGCGCGATCCGGTCCCCCGCCGAGACGCGGTACGTCTCGCGGCTGTCGGTGTTCAGCAGCGCCACCCGGATCTCGCCGCGGTAGCCCGCGTCGATCGTTCCGGGGGCGTTGACGACGGTGATGCCGTGCCTGAAGGCCAGCCCGCTGCGGGGGACGACGAAGCCGGCGTGGCCCTCCGGGAGGGCGACGGCCACCCCTGTGCCGACGGAGGCGCGCTCACCGGGGGCGAGCACCACGTCCTCCGTCGAGTGGAGATCGGCTCCCGCGTCGCCCGGACGGGCGTAGGAGGGGAGCCGGTCCGCGGTGATCGGGACGTCGACGGTTGCAGGCACGTGACGAGGGTAGACCAAACGTCTGATCCAATAGGGTCATGCCGTCCTACCGAGAGAGGCTGTGGCCCGCGCCCTGGCTCTTCGTCGCCACCGCCCTCGTGATCCCCGCCAGCATCCTGGTGTTCGCGCCCATCGACCTCGCGGTGGGGGTGATCGTCGCGGTCGTTCTGTACGCGGGCTGCGTGCTGTCGCTGCTGGCGCTCTCCCCCGTGATCGAGGTGGCGGAGGGGGAGCTGCGCGCCGGCCGCGCGCACATCCCGCTGGACCTCGTGGGCGAGCCGTCCTCCTACTCGGGGGACCAGGCGTTCGCCGAGCGCGGGACGCGCCTGGACGCGCGGGCGTACCTGGTCATCCGCGGCTGGGTGAAGGAGGTGGTGCGGGTCCCGATCGAGGATCCGGCCGACCCGACGCCGTACTGGCTGGTCTCCACTCGCCGCCCGGACGACATCGTCGCCGCGATCCGGGGATCACGGCGACGGAGCGGTCGTCCTTCGGAGCCGGGAGGCGCTTAAGCGGCGCACTCCAGGCAGATCGGTCCGAGCTTCTCCTCGTGGTCGATCTGCGAGCGGTGCTTCACGAGGAAGCAGCTCACGCACGTGAACTCGTCCGCCTGGGGCGGAAGGACCACGACGTCCAGATCGAGGTCGGACAGATCGGCACCGGGCAGTTCGAATCCGCCCGGGTTGTCGGCGTCATCGACGTCGACGACTCCGGACATCTTGTCGGGGACTCGCTCCTTCAGGGCCTCGATCGACTCGGAGTCGTCATCGGTCTTGCGGGGGGCGTCGTAGTCCGTAGCCATTCCCATCCACTTCTTATTTCTGCTGTTCAACAAATCGGCGGGGTCAGTGTGCATCACGACGCATCGATTCGCAAACCACCTCGAACGGCTCTTGACACCCGCTCGCCCCGCCTCCTTCCGCACCAACTTTCGACCCGCCCGGGGTATTCCCGGCCGATCGCCCGGGCGCGTGGCATCCTTGCCCGGTCCGCGTCCAGAAGGAGGATCCCCACGATGATGGAACTGAAGGTGATCGGCGTCGAGGGCGGATCGCTCGTCCTCGTGTCCGAGGGCGGCGAGCGCTTCTCGGTTCGCATCGACGAGACGCTGCAGAGCCAGCTGCGGCCGCGGGTCCACACCCTCCCGCCGCGCGAGAAGCGCGTCTCCCCCCGCGAGATCCAGGCCCACATCCGCTCCGGGCTCTCCGCCGAGGAGGTCGCCGAGCTCACGGGCGCCGACCTGGGCTACGTCCAGCGCTTCGAGGGACCCGTCACGGCCGAGCGCGAGCACATCGTCGCGTCCGCTCTCGCCGTGCGCGTCTACACGACCACCGACCCCGATCCCCTCGAGGAGGGCACGCCCTTCGGCGACGTCATCCGCGACCGCCTCGCGTCGCTCGGCGCCGAGGGCGAGCAGTGGTCGAGCTGGAAGGAGGAGGAGGGCTGGGTCGTCAAGCTCCTCTTCCGCTCGGACGAGATCGACCACGACGCCCGCTGGCGCTTCGACCCGCGGAAGGCGCTGCTGTCGCCGCTGACCTCCGAGGCGATCACGCTCTCGCAGCAGGGCGAGATCCGGCCGACCCTCATCCCGCGCCTGCGCGCCGTCATCCCCGCCGCCGTCGACGAGCTCGCCACGCGCTTCGACCCGGAGTCCGCGGAGGCGCCGAGCCGCTCCGCCCGGGCCGACCACCCCACCGCCGGCCGCCCCGCCGCGATGCCGCACGCCCGACCGGCCGCCGTCCGCCCCTCCGACACGGAGCCGCAGCCGGCCCTCTCCGAGACCCCGCGCCCGATCTCGACGCTCCCCCGCCCCGTCACGAGCACGACGGAGCAGCGCGAGCGCAACCTCAACGACACCGCCGACCTGCTCGACGCCCTGCGGCGCCGCCGGGGCGAGCGCGATCACGCCTCGAGCCTCCGCGTCCGCGAGGAGCCGGAGCCCGAGGCCGAGGCCGCTCCTCCCGTCGAGAAGGCACCGGAGCCGCCGCGCACCGCTCCCCCGGTCCCCGAGCAGCCGTCGGGCGTGCGCGGGAGCCTCCGCAGGGGGCGGGCGTCCATGCCGAGCTGGGACGAGATCGTCTTCGGAGCGCGCAGCGACGACTGACCCTCCGCCGGCGCGGCTCCGCCGGGGTGGACGGTGCCCCCCGTCCCCTCGGCCCGGCTCAGGCCAGCGCGCCGAAGCGGAGGAGCGGCACCTGCGTCTCCTCCGGCGTGAGCGACCCGTGCTGCCCGATCATGGAGCGGCCGGAGGAGTCGTCCGCCGCGTAGTAGGCGATGGTCCTCCGCGCCGCGACGAACACGTCGCCCATCCGCTCGGCCGCCGCCGGAGAGACCTCGCCGAACCAGCCGCTCGCGGCGACCTCGTCGCGCGTCGCGATCCAGGCGCGTGCGCCCTCCGCCTCGGTCCAGCGCCGCGCCACCTCGTCGGGGTCCACACCCGGCTCGAGGTGCAGCTGCAGGCAGCGGGGCTCTCCGCCGAGGTGCCGGACGCCCTCGAGCAGCGGTCCCCGCTCGACGAGAACGTGCGAGGACGCCGGGACGTCCACGATGCCGTGGTCGGCGGTGACCAGCACGCTCTCGCGGGCGGAGAGCCCGCGGACCGCTCCGCCGACCTCCCCGTCCAGGAGCTCGAGCGCTGCCGTCCACTCCGGCGACTCCCAGCCGCGCGCGTGCGCCGCCTGGTCGAGCTCGGGGACGTAGAGGTACACGAGCTGCCGGCCGCCCTCGTCGAGCAGGGCGCGCGCCGCCGTGAAGCGCTCGGCGACGCCGCCGGCGGAGTGGTACTCGGCGCCGCGCAGGATCGCCCGCGTGAGACCGGAGCGGGCGTACCGCGCGGGGCCGATCACTCCGGCCCGGACACCGGCGGCCGAGGCCTGCTCGAAGACCGTGGGGTGGGGCTGCCACGTCTCGGGCACCATGCCCTCGTCCCAGCCGGAGAGCTGGTTGACCAGGCGGTCGGAGGCGCGGTCGAGCACGCGGTAGCCGACCATCCCGTGCCCGCCCGGGCGCAAGCCCGTCGTCAGGCTCGCCAGGGCCGCCGCGGTGGTCGTCGGGAAGCCCGAGACGAGCGTGGTGCCGCGGTTGAGGGCCGGAGCGAGCGTGCGCGAGTGGCCCCCGCGCTGGCGGAGGTTCGCGGCACCCAGGCCGTCGACGAGGACGACCACGATCCGCTCGACGCGGGGCGAGCCGAAGAGGCCGGGGCGGCCCAGGAGCGCGTCGAGGGCGCCCGGCAGGACATCGGCGAGGCTCCGCCGCCCGTCGGGGGCTGGCGGTAGCATGTGGGTCATCGCGCCCAGTTTCGCACAGCGCCGCCGTCCCCGCCGGGCCGGTGCAGCGGAGCGTCCGCGTGAACGGGAGGGCCGGTCCCGTCCGCGAGGCGCCGTCTCCGCTCCGCCCGTCCCGTCGAGCGCCGCAGGGCGGTGCAGTCCCCCGCCGCCGCCCCGCGCCCGCCACCGAATCGAGTCATGAACGCTGCAGCCCCCTCCTCCGGATCCTCGCTCACCGAGCGCATCGAGGACGTCGACGTCTCGGCCGAGATGGAGGGGTCCTTCCTCGAGTACGCGTACTCGGTCATCTACTCGCGGGCCCTGCCCGACGCCCGCGACGGCCTCAAGCCGGTGCAGCGCCGGATCCTCTACATGATGAGCGAGATGGGGCTGCGGCCCGATCACGGCCACGTGAAGTCGGCCCGCGTGGTCGGCGAGGTGATGGGCAAGCTGCACCCGCACGGCGACGCCTCGATCTACGACTCCCTCGTCCGCCTCGCCCAGCCGTTCACGATGAGGGTCGCCCTCGTCGACGGGCACGGCAACTTCGGCTCCCTCGACGACGGCCCGGCCGCAGCCCGCTACACCGAGGCCCGCCTCGCCCCGGCCGCCACGGCCATGACCGAGCACCTCGGCGAGGACGTCGTCGACTTCGTCCCGAACTACGACAACTCGCACGACCAGCCCGAGGTCCTCCCCTCCGCGTTCCCGAACCTGCTGGTCAACGGGGCCAGCGGCATCGCCGTCGGCATGGCGACGAACATGGCGCCCCACAACCTCGTGGAGGTGATCGGGGCGGCCCGGCACCTGATCGCCCATCCCGACGCGTCCCTGGACGACCTGATGTCGTTCGTCCCGGGACCGGACTTCCCGAGCGGTGGCACGATCGTCGGCCTCGCCGGCGTGCGCGACGCCTACGCGACCGGCCGGGGCGGCTTCAAGACCCGCGCCCGCGTCTCGGTCGAGAGCATCACCGCGCGCAAGTCCGGCCTGGTCGTCACCGAGCTGCCCTACCTCGTCGGCGCCGAGAAGGTCATCGACAAGATCAAGGACGGCGTCCAGAACAAGAAGCTCAGCGGCATCTCGGACGTCACCGACCTGACGGACCGGGACAACGGCCTCCGGCTCGTCATCGGGATCAAGACCGGCTTCAGCCCCGAGGCCGTCCTCGAGCAGCTCTACCGCTACACGCCCCTCGAGGACGCGTTCTCGATCAACAACGTCGCGCTGGTCGACGGCGGCCCGCGCACCCTCGGCCTGAAGGAGCTGCTGCAGGTCTACATCGGCCACCGGGTGCAGGTCGTCACCCGGCGGACCCGCTACCGACTGCGCAAGCGCCAGGAGCGGCTGCACCTGGTCGAGGGCCTGCTCATCGCGATCCTCGACATCGACGAGGTCATCCAGCTGATCCGCGGGAGCGACGACACCGCGGCGGCGCGGGCCCGGCTGATCGAGGTCTTCGACCTCAGCACCCTGCAGGCCGACTACATCCTCGAGCTCCAGCTCCGCCGCCTCACGAAGTTCTCGCGCATCGAGCTCGAGACCGAGCGCGACACCCTCCTCGCCGAGATCGCCGAGCTCGAGGCCCTCCTCGCCAGCCGCTCACGGATCGACGAGCTGGTCTCGGACGAGCTCGACGAGGTCGCCCAGCGCCTCGGGACCCCGCGGCGCACCCTGCTCACCGAGGCGCGTCCCTCCGTCGCCACCACCGGGCGGAAGGCCGCCGCGGTGCTCGAGATCGCGGACGTGCCCTGCCGGGTGCTGCTGAGCACCACCGGCCGCATGGTGCGGGTCGACCGCGACCCCGAGGCCGCTCCCCACCCCGAGCGCGCCACGCGCCGCTCGAAGCACGACGCCGTCCTCAGCGTGCTCGACACGACCAGCCGGACGGAGATCGGCGCGGTCACCAGCGCCGGTCGGCTCCTCCGCTTCTCGCCGGTCGACGTGCCCGCCGTCCCCTCCTCCTCGGTGCAGCTGGGCGCGGGCGTGCGCATGAGCGACTACCTCCCGCACCTGGCGAAGGACGAGCGGGTGCTCGCGCTCGTCGCCCTCGACGACGAGCGGCCGATCGCGCTCGGCACCCAGCAGGGCGTCGTCAAGCGCGTCGCGCCGGGCGAACTGCCCAACCGCCCGGACATCGAGCTCATCGCCCTGAAGCCGAAGGACGCCGTCGTGGGCGCGGCCGCGTCGGCGGAGGAGGACGAGCTGGTCTTCGTCACCGGCGAGGCCCAGCTGCTGCGCTTCCCCGCGTCCGCCGTCCGCCCTCAGGGCCGGACCGCCGCGGGGATGGCCGGGGTCAAGCTGGCCGAGACCGACGACGTCGTGCACTTCGCCGTCGTCGCCGCCGAGGACCGGGACGAGGCCGTCGTCGCGACGGTCGCCGTCGACAGCTGGGCCCTCTCGGGGACCGACACCGGCAGTGCGAAGGTCTCGCCGTTCTCGGAGTTCCCCGCCAAGGGCAGGGCCACCGGCGGAGTCCGTGCGCAGCGCTTCCTCAAGGGTGAGACCGCCCTCGGAGTGGCGTGGGTCGGCCCCGGTCCCGCGCACGCCCTCGAGGCCGACGGCTCGGTCGCCGCGCTGCCCGACTCCGGGATGAAGCGCGACGGCTCCGGCGTGGCGCTCGCGGCGCCGATCGCGACGATCGGAGCGGCGCCCGAGGTGTTCTGAGCCCCGCGGCTCAGACGTCGATGCGGTCCCGCGACAGCGACTCGGACCCGCGGACGATGAACTCCTTGCGGGGTGCCACGTCGTTGCCCATCAGCAGCTCGAACACCCGGCCGGCGTTCTCCGCGTCGGCGACCCGCACCCGGCGGAGGGTGCGGCGGGAGCGGTCCATGGTCGTCGTGGCCAGCTGGTCCGCGTCCATCTCGCCGAGCCCCTTGTAGCGCTGGATCGGGTCCTGGTAACGGCGGCCCGCCTTGCCGAGGGCCGCGAGCACGCTCTGCAGCTCCTTCTCGGAGTAGGTGTAGATCGTCTCGTTCGGCTTCTTCCCCGCGTTCATCACCACGAGCCGATGCAGCGGAGGCACGGCGGCGAAGACGCGCCCCGCCTCGACGAGCGGCCGCATGTAGCGGAAGAAGAGCGTGAGCAGCAGGGTTCGGATGTGGGCGCCGTCGACGTCGGCGTCGCTCATCAGGATGATCTTCCCGTAGCGGGCGGCCGAGAGGTCGAAGGAGCGGCCGGAGCCGGCTCCGATCACCTGGATCATCGAGGCGCACTCGGCGTTCGAGAGCATGTCGGCGATGCTCGCCTTCTGCGTGTTGAGGATCTTCCCTCGGATCGGCAGCAGGGCCTGGTACTCGCTGTTGCGGGCGAGCTTGGCGGTGCCGAGGGCGGAGTCGCCCTCGACGATGAAGAGCTCGCTGTTCTCGACGTCGCTGCTGCGGCAGTCGACCAGCTTCGCCGGAAGGGAGGAGGACTCCAACGCGTTCTTGCGGCGCTGCGTCTCCTTGTGCGCGCGGGCCGAGATCCGCGACTTCATCTCGGCGACGACCTTCTCGAGGAGCTGGGAGGTCTGCGCCTTGTCCTCGCGGCGCGTCGAGGAGAACACCACGCCCAGCGTCGAGGCGATGGTGGAGGCGACGATCGCGCGGACGGCGGGCGTGCCCAGCACCTCCTTCGTCTGGCCTTCGAACTGCGGCTCAGGGAGCCGCACGGTCAGCACGGCGCTGAGCCCGGCGAGGACGTCGTCCTTCTCGAGCTTGTCCGAGCCGACCTTGAGGCGGCGGGCGTTCGCCTCCACCTGAGAGCGGAGCAGCTTCAGCAGGCCCTGCTCGAAGCCGGTCTGGTGCGTCCCGCCCTTGGGCGTCGAGATGATGTTCACGAAGCTGCGCATCACCGTCTCGTAGCCGGTGCCCCAGCGCAGGGCGATGTCGACCTCGCAGGTGCGCTCCACCTCGGTGGGCACCATGGCGCCGCCGGGGGTCAGCACCGGCACGGTCTCGGTGAAGGTGCCGGAGCCGGTGAGGCGCAGCACCTCGGTCACGGGAGCGTCGGGGGCGAGGAACTCGACGAACTCCGAGATGCCGCCGTCATAGCGGAACATCTCGGCGCGGCGCTCGTCCGCCCTGTCGTCGACGATGTCGATCGTCAGGCCGGGGACGAGGAACGCGGTCTGCCGGGCACGCGTCACCAGGTCGTCCGTCTGGAACGAGGCGCCCTTCGTGAAGATCTGGCGGTCGGCCCAGTAGCGCACGCGCGTTCCGGTGACGCCCTTGGCGACCTTCCCGACGACCGTCAGCTCCGACCCGTTCTCGAACGGCGTGAACGGAGCGTCGGGGGTGGGCTCGCCCGCGTCGGCGAAGCGCCCGGGCTCCCCCCGGTGGAACGACATCCGGTAGGTGCGGCCGTTGCGGTCGACCTCGACGTCGAGGCGCTCCGAGAGCGCGTTGACCACGGAGGCGCCGACGCCGTGCAGACCGCCGGACGCCGCGTAGGACCCGGAGCCGAACTTGCCGCCCGCGTGCAGCTTCGTGAACACGACCTCGACTCCGGAGAGCCCCGTCTTCGGCTCGATGTCGACCGGGATCCCGCGCGCGCGGTCGCGCACCTCGACGCTGCCGTCGGCGTGCAGGAGCACGCTGATCTCGGTCCCGTGCCCGGCCAGCGCCTCGTCGACGGAGTTGTCGATGACCTCCCAGAGGCAGTGCATGAGGCCGCGCGAGTCGGTCGATCCGATGTACATGCCGGGCCGCTTCCGGACCGCCTCGAGACCCTCGAG
The DNA here is from genome assembly GCF_002932165.1 of Rathayibacter sp. AY1F8. Lineage (NCBI taxonomy): Bacteria > Bacillati > Actinomycetota > Actinomycetes > Micrococcales > Microbacteriaceae > Rathayibacter > Rathayibacter sp. AY1F8. The sequence goes on along the minus strand of NZ_PSVB01000008.1, from coordinate 9,909 downwards.
GACGGAGAGGTGGCGGGCGTTGTAGTCGGTGGAGGCCATCCGCCCAGTCTACTTTCGGGAACCGCTCCGGCCGCGGTGGCGCGGCACCCGGCGACAGCACGATGGCCGCTCGGCGCGGCGCCCCTACGCGCAGAGCGAAATGCCGACCGATCGACTCCGTGCGGAAACAATCGCGTGCTTGGATGGGTTCTACTAAGCAGAGATCGAAGAACGAGTGCAGGAGGCCAAGTCATGTCGACCACAGCAACCCAGAACGGCGTGGACGAGCTCGCCGGTGCCCACCAGCTCTCCGCCGCCGACCGCTGCGACAGCTGCGGTGCCCAGGCGTACATCCGAGTGGTCGTGAACAACGGAGAACTGCTGTTCTGCGCGCACCACGGGAAGAAGTACCAGGAGAAGCTCTCCAGCATCGCCCAGAGCTGGCACGACGAGTCCGCCCGACTCTTCGAGGAGCAGCGTCCCTAGCGCGTCCCCGATCAGCCCGGACGGCGCGTCAGCGCCCTACCGACCGACACCGAGCCGCTTCGCGATCACTTCGCGAGCGGCTCGTGCCGTTTCATCGACCAGGCGGAGACGCTCGTCCGACGGGGAGTAGGCGTCGCCGAGGGCGCGCCGCAGGATCGCGTCCGCGAGCGACGGGTTCTTCGCGAGGACGGGGCCGTGCAGGTGCGTGCCCAGAAGGCCTCCCTCCGCGTAGCCCTCGTGGCCGGCGCCGTCGCCGGTGCCGTGCAGCACTCGGCCGAGCGCGTCCTCGGGCGCGATCCCGGTCATCCGGCGCTCGTGGTTCTCGAATCCGACGAGGACGCCGCCCGGCGTCTCGACGAGGAGGTCGTCGGTCGCGCGCTCGCCCGTGACCGAGTCTCCGGGGAACAGTCCGATCCCCCGGGCGCCGCCCGCGGCCGTGCTGATCGAACCGGCCAGCATCTCCCAGCCGGCTCCGACCGCGACCACCTGAGTGCCCTGGTCGACCCAGACCCGCAGCGTCGGCGCGATCTCGTGGAGGAGTGCCAGGACGCCCGGGAGGTCCTCGTCCGCTCCCGTCCCGGCGACCAGGACGTCCGGACGGACCTCGGCGTCGGAGGCGGTCGCCAGCGGCACCACCTCCGCCTCGACGCCCGACCAGCGCGCCCGAGCCGCGAGGACCCGGGCGTTCGCCGCGTCGCCGTTGCTGTCCAGGACGTCGGGAGCGAGCACGGCGATGCGGAGGGTGGTCACGCGGTCTCCTCGCGGTTGGTGATGAGCTGCAGGTGCGCACGGGTGCGGCGCATCGAATCGGCCGAGAAGACGATGGTCTTCCGGCCGGAGGCGGGGGTCGGCAGAGCGAGGAACGCGTCGAGCGCGCGACCCAGGTCCTCGTCGACGGAGTCGACGCGCACGCCGTCGTAGCGCAGGTGCAGCGCCGCCTCGTGCGCCTTCGACCCCGAGACGACCCGGACGTGCCCGAGCACGGAGGTGTCCACGGGCCAGAAGTAGGAGGGGTCTCGGACGTCGGAGCCGATCGCGAGCATGATCTGCTCGGTCCCCTCGGGGATCTCCGCGATGTTCAGGCGGTAGCTCGCCGGGTTCTGAACCAGGACGAACTCGACCTCGTGGCCGCGCACGGTGACGATCTCGCCCCGCCCGAAGACGGGGTCGATGCTCGAGAGCGCGGAGGCGGCGAGGACCGGGTCGAAGCGCTCGGCGAGCACGGCGCGGGCCGTGGAGACGGCCGCCGCGGCGTCGACCGCGTAGTGGACGCCCCGCGCGGGGAGCCGGACCTCGAGCGGGTCGCCGTCGCTGACGATGCGCGCGACCGCTCCCGTCGTGCTCTCGACGACGGTGGTGGCACGGTCGGTCCCGGCCTCCGCCTCCGCGGCGTAGCCGAGACCGCCGGACGCGGAGTCGCGGACGGAGGAGGAGACGCCGTACCAGCGGATCCGCTCGTCGGGGAGGGATGTCGCGACATCGGCGACGTGGCGGTCGTCGGCGTTCAGCACGACGGGACCGGTCGCGCGGGAGGCGATGGTGCCGAGCATCCGGGCGACCATGGCCGGATCGAAGAAGCGGTCGATCTGGTCGACCACCACGTTCGTCAGCAGGACGACGCGGGGGCGCATCCGGGGCGCGAGGCGCGCGCCGTGACCCTCGTCCATCTCGAGGACGGCGATGTCGGCGTCGATCCGTCCGCGGAGGTCGGCCCGCTCCAGGAGCGCGGAAGTCAGCCCCTGGGCGATGTTGGCCGTCGAGGGGTTGGTGAAGACCCGGAGCCCGTGCGCGCGGAGCACCGCGACCAGCATCTTGGTCGTGGTCGACTTGCCCGCCGATCCCGTGACGACCACGAGGCCGTCCTGGAATCCGTCGAGCACCGCGGGCAGGAATCCGGGCGCGACGCGGTTCACCACGAGTCCGGGCACGGCGGATCCCCCGCCGGGCTTCCGGACCCGCGCGGCGAACCGGGCGGCCCTCCCGAGGAGGACCGCCGGAGCGTAGCGGATCACCGGCCTACTCGAGGTAGTCGCGGAGCGACTGCGAGCGGGACGGGTGGCGGAGCTTGGCCATCGTCTTGGACTCGATCTGACGGATGCGCTCGCGCGTCACGCCGAAGGTGTCGCCGATCTGGTCGAGCGTCTTCGGCATGCCGTCGCCGAGGCCGAAGCGCATGCGGATCACGCCGGCCTCGCGCTCCGAGAGCGAGTCGAGCAGCGACTCCAGCTGCTTCTGCAGCATGGTGAAGCCCACGGCGTCGGCCGGGACGACCGCCTCGGTGTCCTCGATGAGGTCGCCGAACTCGCTGTCGCCGTCCTCGCCCAGGGGCGTGTGCAGCGAGATCGGCTCGCGCCCGTACTTCTGCACCTCGATGACCTTCTCGGGGGTCATGTCGAGCTCGCGCGAGAGCTCCTCGGGCGTGGGCTCGCGGCCCAGGTCCTGGAGCATCTGGCGCTGCACGCGGGCCAGCTTGTTGATGACCTCGACCATGTGCACCGGGATGCGGATGGTGCGGGCCTGGTCGGCCATCGCGCGGGTGATCGCCTGGCGGATCCACCACGTGGCGTAGGTCGAGAACTTGAAGCCCTTGGTGTAGTCGAACTTCTCGACCGCACGGATGAGGCCCAGGTTGCCCTCCTGGATGAGGTCGAGGAACTGCATCCCGCGACCGGTGTAGCGCTTCGCGAGGCTGACGACGAGCCGGAGGTTCGCTCCGAGCAGGTGGCTCTTCGCGCGCTGGCCGTCCTTCGCGACCCAGCGCAGCTCGCGGACGAGCTCCGGGCTGAGGTCGGTCGAGTTGGCGAGCTTGTCCTCGGCGAACAGGCCGGCCTCGATGCGCATCGCGAGCTCGACCTCCTCGGCCGCGTTCAGGAGCGCGACCTTGCCGATCTGCTTCAGGTAGTCCTTGACCGGGTCGGCGGTGGCGCCGGTGATCGCGGTCGAGTAGACCGGGACCTCGTCGTCCTCTCCGCCGAACGACAGGACGAGCGCACCGCTCGGGAGCGGCTCGGCCGGAGCGGCGACGGCAGCGGCGGCCGGGGCCTCCGGCGTCTCCGCGTCGTCCTTCGCGTCGGTCTCGGTGTCTTCGGCGACGACCTCGGTCTCCTCCTCCTCCGCCGCCTCGTCGGGCTCGACGGCGTCGGTCGGCTCCTCCTCGGTGTCGGCGGGAGCGGCGGCCTTGGTCGTGGCGCGCGAGCGGGTCGTCTTGGCCGCGGTGGTCTTGGCCGCCGTGGTCTTCGCCGCGGGCTTGCGCGTCGCGGGCTTCTTGGTGGTCGTCGTCACGTCGTCGTCGACGGCGTCGAGCGTTGCGGTCTTGGTAGCTCTGGTGGCCATGGCGGCACCTCTCCATCCGTTGCGTCCCGGGGGCGGGCGGCGCGGGAAGGCGTCGTCCGTCGGTGGGCATTACGAGGACCCATGTCAAGTCGAGGACGTCGCACGCCCGACGTGGGCCTGGTGCTCCTCGACCCGAACGGGTCCTATTGACAATTATTGCACGTCTGAGTAGTGCAGCCGTGCGGTGCGGTGCGAGTGGGGCTCGATCCGGCGGGATCCGGGCCGTTCCGCTGGGACATCGCGTCTGCAGAAGGGCGGATCGACGGACGACCGTCAGCGCCCCGCGCGGCCGCGGCGCATCCGGTCACTCAGTGCAACCCAGAGAGGGGCCACGGTTATTCCCTCGTCCTCGGCCAGGCGGCGGCGGGTCCGGCGGCGCGCGACGACGAGTCCGACGACTCCGGCGCCGACCACCACGTACTGCACGCACCACGCCAGGCGGAAGTGCTCGAGCGAGTAGGTCTGCTCGGAGGAGGCACCGGGACCGGCCAGTGCGTCGAGGATCAGGCCGATCGCGAACATCATCGTGAAGCTGGCCAGGAACCCGCCCACGTTGACGACTCCGTTCGCCGCGCCGAGGCTCCGCGAGGGGTTGAACGTGCGGGCGAAGTCGAACCCGATCATGGAGCCGGGGCCGCCCGCTCCGACGACGATCAGGAGCAGCACCACGAGCCAGTACGGCGGGACGCCGGGCCAGAGCAGCACGACGGTCCAGGCGACCGCCATCGCCGAGACGATCCCGAGCACGAGGTTGCTGCGGCGCATGGGGTGGCGAGCGGTCAGGACGCCGAGCACCGGCCCGACGACGATCCCCGCGATCACGACGATCGTGAGGGTCGGCGCGGCGACGGTCGGCGGCAGGCCGATCGCGTAGACGAGGAAGGGGTAGCCCCAGAGCAGCGTGAACACCGTGCCGGAGGACTGCGTGACGAAGTGCGACCAGAAGCCGAGCTGCGTCCCCGGCCGGCGCAGGCTCACTCCGAGCTGCGCGATCGTCGCCCGGAGCGTCGGAGGCACCACCGTGATCGGCTCGGTGCGCGGCGGGACGTCGGCGACCAGGAGGAGCACGCCGAGGAAGGACACGGCCCCGAGGCCGGCGGCGCTGAGGAACGCGGGCTCCCAGCCGAACGTGTGGAGGATCGCCGCGAACGGGAGTGCGGAGAGGATCTGGCCCACCTGGCCGATGTTGCCGATCCACTGCGAGAGCTGCGGCACGATCGGTCCGCTGAACCAGGTCACCGTGAGGCGGATCACGGAGGTGAAGATCGCGGCGTCCCCGGCTCCCAGCAGGATCCGCCCGACGATCGCGACGCCGATGCCCGGCGCGATCGCGACCACGACCTGGCCCGCCATCATCAGGGCCGTGCCCGAGAGGATCAGGGTCCGCGGGCCGAACCGGTCGATGAGGATCCCGACCGGGATCTGCATCCCGGCGTAGACGATCAGCTGGACGACGGCGAGCGACGAGAGGACGGCGGCGGCCACCCCGAACCGCTCCGCGGCGTCCACTCCTGCGACGCCCAGCGTCGTGCGGTCCAGGACCGCGACGAGGTAGGCGAACGCTCCGGCACCGAAGACGAACCAGGCTCGACGATCACGCACTCGTCCGATCCTACGGCCGCTCAGGAGGCGGTGGGCTCCTCGCCCGGGCGGCGGATCGCGAGGAACTTCTCGAGCTCGGCGGCGATCGCGTCGGCGCTGGGCACGAAGCCGTCCTCGTCGGTGAGCGGCGAGCGGAGGCTCGTCCCCTCCATGTAGGTGTCGTGCCGCGCCTCGAGGGCCGAGACCAGCTTCTGCAGCTCGTCGTTGCCGCCGACCTGCTCGTCGACCTTGCCGAGGAACTCCCGCCCGCTCTCGCGCAGGCGGTCCGTCGGGAAGATGAGGCCGGTCGACGCCGAGATGCTCTCGAGCGCCGCGACCGCCGCCTGCGGGTACTCGGTGTCCGACAGGTAGTGGGGGATGAGCAGCGCGAAGCCGACCACGGTCAGACCGCGCTCGTAGAGGCGCAGCTCGAGCAGGTGGAGGACGTTCGAGGGCACCTGCGTGTGCGGCTTCCAGACCGACATCGCCTCGATCAGGTCCTCGCGGTTGCCGCTCACGGTGACGCCGACGGGCCGGGTGTGCGGCACGGGCATCGGGATCGCCTGGACCCACGTGGTCGAGGCGACGTCGAGCCGCTCGAGGAGGGAGACCACCGCGCGGGTGAACCGCTCCCACTGGAAGTCGGGCTCGAAGCCGGTGAGCAGGAGGAACGGCTGGTGCAGCTCGTCGTGCGCGAGCGAGAGCCGGAGCATCGCAGGACGGTAGTCCGTCAGGTGGTCCTGGTCGAACGTGATGATGGGGCGGCGGGCCCGGTAGTCGAGCAGCTGATCCTGGTCGAAGACCGCGACCCCGCGGTGCTCGAGGGTCTCGAAGAGGTACTCCCCCAGCTGCCCCACCGCTCCCCCGGCGTCGGCCGAGCCGGTCAGGCCCGCGACGAGGTGCAGCCCGCGCGGGATCTCGGAGAGGTCGCCCTCGATCTCGAACAGGTCTTCTGGATCCAGCATGCGTCCAGTCTAAACGGGGGTCCCGGCGCCCCGGCCGGGTCCGCTGAGCCCTCAGCGAACAGCGCCTAGCATTGCCGCCATGCCCCTCTCCTCTCTCGAGTACTCGACCGTTCCCGCCTCCGACATCGACACCGACGCCCTCGTCCTCGGCGTCGCCCCGGGACCCGACGGTCCCCGGCTCGTCGGCGCGGAGGGCTTCGAGGAGCTGGCCCCCGCGCTGAGCGCGCTCGGCGCGACCGGCGCGGCCGAGACGCTCGTGCGCGTGCCGTCCTCGGTCCGTGCCGGAGTGATCGTGCTCGTCGGACTCGGCTCGGCGGAGCCCGACGACACCGCGCTGCGGAACGCCGCGGGCGCCGCCGTCCGCCTGCTCGCGGGGTCCGCCTCCGTGGCCCTCTCCCTCCCCGCCGGCTCCGACGGCACGCTCGCCGCGGTCGCCGAGGGTGCCGCGCTCGGCTCCTACTCCTTCACCGCCTTCCGCGGCAGCACCGCCGCCGCGGCGAAGGCGCCCGTCGAGCACGTCGTCCTGCTGGGCGGCGGCGAGTCGGCCGACCCCGCCGTCCTGGACCGGGCGCTCGTGCTCGGCCGCGCGGTCGGCACGGTGAAGGACCTCGTCAACACTCCCCCGTCGCACCTCTACCCGCAGACGCTGGCCGAGGCCGTGCAGACCGGCGCAGAGGGACTGCCCCTCGAGGTCACCGTCTGGGACGAGGAGGCCCTCGCGGAGGAGGGGTTCGGCGGCATCCTCGGAGTCGGCAGCGGCTCCTCCCGCCCGCCCCGCCTCGTGAAGGTCGCCTACGCGCCCGAGGGCGCGAGCACCCACCTCGCCCTGGTCGGCAAGGGCATCACCTTCGACAGCGGCGGACTCTCGCTCAAGCCGCCGGCCTCGATGATCGGGATGAAGACCGACATGGCGGGCGCGGCGACCGTGTACGCCGTCGTGCGCGCCATCGCGGAGCTCGGCCTCCCGCTCCGCGCGACCGCCTGGCTCTGCATCGCCGAGAACCTCCCCTCCGGGACCGCGATCCGCCCGGACGACGTGCTGACCGTGCGCGGCGGGACCACGGTGGAGGTGCTGAACACCGACGCCGAGGGCCGACTGGTGCTCGCCGACGGCCTCGTCGCCGCCAGCGAGGAGCAGCCCGATGCGATCATCGACGTCGCGACGCTGACCGGCGCCTCCGTGGTCGCCCTCGGCAACCGGACCGTCGGCGCTCTGGGCGACGACGAGCTGGTCTCCCGCGTCCTCGACGCCGCCCGCGCGGCGGGAGAGCCCTTCTGGCAGATGCCCCTCCCCGCGGAGCTGCGACCGCTGCTCAACTCGGACGTCGCCGACATCGCGAACGTCAAGCCGGGCAACACCGCCGGCGGCATGCTCCTCGCCGGCCACTTCCTCCGCGAGTTCGTCGGGAAGCGCGGCGAGGGCGAGGACGCGACCACGATCCCGTGGGCGCACCTCGACATCGCCGGCCCCTCGAGCAACGGAGGCGGCGGCTACGGCTTCACCGGAGCCGGCGCCACGGGGGTCTCGGTGCGCGCGCTGATCGCTCTGGCCGAGGGCTTCGCGAGCGCGTAGTAGGGTCGACGGGGCGGGAGATCCCGCCTCGTCCCCCCTCCCGATCCGCTCGGCGCTCAGCGCCGGAGCCGGTCGGCCGGGAAGCGGGACCGCACGTCGCGAGGGAGTCACTGGGTGTCGGAAGAGCGCTACGACCTGGTCGTGCTCGGAGGTGGCAGCGGCGGGTACGCGGCGGCCCTCCGGGCGACGCAGCTCGGGATGAGCGTCGCGCTCGTGGAGCGCGACAAGCTCGGCGGCACCTGCCTGCACCGCGGGTGCGTGCCCACCAAGGCCCTGCTGCACGCCGCCGAGCTGGCGGACGGCGCCCGCGAGGGAGAGAAGTACGGCGTGCTCTCGAGCTTCACCGGGATCGACATGGCGGGCGTCACGCGCTACCGCGAGGGCGTCGTCGCCGGCAAGTACAAGGGGCTCCAGAGCCTCGTGTCCTCGCGCGGCATCACGGTCGTCACGGGCGAGGGCCGTCTCACCGCGCCCGGCACGGTGACCGTCGGCGAGCACGTGCTCCACGGCGCGTCGATCGTCGTCGCCACCGGGTCCGCCTCCCGCACCCTCCCCGGCATCGAGATCGGCGGCCGGATCCTGACGAGCGACCAGGCTCTCGAGCTCGACCACGTGCCCGCGAGCGTCGTCGTCCTCGGCGGCGGAGTGATCGGCGTCGAGTTCGCGAGCGTCTGGCGCTCGTTCGGCGCCGAGGTCACGATCGTCGAGGCCCTCCCCCACCTCGTTCCCAACGAGGACGAGAGCGTCAGCAAGCAGCTGGAGCGCGCCTTCCGCAAGCGGGGCATCGCCTTCCAGCTGGGATCCCGCGTCGCGTCGGTCTCGCAGAGCGAGGGCGGCGTCTCCGTGTCGCTCGAGAGCGGCGCCACGGTGGAGGGCGAGATCCTGCTGGTCGCCGTCGGCCGCGGCCCGGTGACCGCGGGCATCGGCCTCGAGGAGGCCGGGGTCCGCCTCGACCGCGGCTACGTGCTGACCGACGAGCGCCTGCAGACCTCCGTCCCCGGCGTGTACGCCGTGGGCGACATCGTGCCGGGGCTCCAGCTCGCGCACCGGAGCTTCCAGCAGGGGATCTTCGTCGCGGAGGAGATCGCCGGTCTGGGCCCGCAGGTCGTCTCGGACGTCAACGTCCCGAAGGTGACCTACAGCGACCCCGAAGTGGCCTCCGTCGGCCTCGGCGAGGCCCGCGCGATCGCCGAGTACGGCGCCGAGCGCGTCGCCGTGTACGACTACGGCCTCGGCGGCAACGCCCGGAGCACGATCATCGGGACCACCGGCTCCGTGAAGGTCGTGCGCCTGGTCGACGGCCCCGTCGTCGGCGTGCACATGGTCGGAGCCCGCGTCGGCGAGCTGATCGGCGAGGCTCAGCTCATCGTGAACTGGGAGGCGCACCCCGAGGACGTCGCGCCCCTCGTGCACGCGCACCCCACTCAGAACGAGGCGCTCGGCGAGGCGCACCTCGCTCTGGCCGGGAAGCCGCTGCACGCCCTGTAGAACCACTGCGGTGCGGCGATCCGCCGCTTCCGCATCAGTAAGCTGGACATCGAAACACAAGCGTCTTAAGGAGACAGGCTCATGAGCGAATCCGTCAGCCTCCCGGCACTCGGAGAGAGTGTCACGGAAGGAACGGTCACCCGCTGGCTGAAGAACGTCGGGGACCGCGTCGAGGTGGACGAGCCCCTGCTCGAGGTCTCGACCGACAAGGTCGACACCGAGATCCCGTCGCCCGTCGCGGGAGTGATCGAGGAGATCCTCGTCCAGGAGGACGAGACCGTCGAGGTCGGCGCCGAGCTGGTGCGCATCGGCGACGGCTCCGGAGCCGCGTCGGCGTCCGAGCCCGAGGCTCCCGCCGAGGAGGCCCCCGAGGTCCAGGCCGCCGAGACCGAGGCCACCGACGAGGCGACCCCGTCGGTCGACGCCGAGAGCGACGCCGAGGCCCCCGCCCCGGCCAGAGCGAGGTGCGCCTCGCCGAGCGCCTCGTTCTGAGTGGGGTGCGCG